>JBOFCW010000107.1:0-2439 GCA_051646395.1 Bacteroidales bacterium | reverse complement strand
CCTGATAATAAATATAACCCGGACGAATCCGATTGGAAATATTTCGGGATGAAAAATGATGCGTAATGATTTCCGGGTCGTCCTTTCGGTGATAAACACAAACCGAGCCCGATAATCTGCCCGATACCAGAAGTTTTTCAGCTCCCGCAAGGGCCTCCCTTTCGGCACCCTCGATATCCATTTTCAAAAATACCGGTCCCTCCGGATGGTTTTCAAAAAACCGGTCGAGCGTAATTACGTCACCCTCGTTTTTATCACCGATATATTTACGCACGATCGTGACCTTATCTTTCCAGGGTCTGAACGTCGCTTCGAGGGCCTCGATCCAGCGCTCGTCACACTCAAACAGGTAGGCGTGTCTGACATAAGGAAGCGCATTGAGCGTAAAGATTCCCTCCGCCGCGCCGATATCCAGCAGGATCTGATCCTGAAGCATCCGGAAATCGTCGAGGTAACAATGAGCCGAACGCTTATCCTGTTCGATCAGCAATTGTTTATACACCAACGGAGCCGCATCCGACAGATGGTTTGCGATGTAAAGCCGTTTTTCACCGTGCATCACATAGCACAAGGCGTTTTCCCGATCCCGGCAAACCGGATAATCGACCTCATATTCTTTGATCCACTCATACGGATAGGCCGTAAACCCATACTGATCTGCCCACGCAGACCATGCTTTTTGATATTCGTTCCGGGGTCCTCGCAACATAAAACGCAGGCGCAGCGCCAGCGCTTTAAAAAAGCGGCGGGGTTCACGTTTGACTCGGAGCAGGTCTCCTAAGAACAGGTCGTAAATCCGTTTTCTTCGTTCTGCCGGAAGCGAGTCTTTGTAGAGTTTGATAAAAAATTCAGCTATCATTTTAATCGGTATTCGTTTCATAGTCATTGAGGAAAGTAGGCTGTATTTTCAGGGCATTTTGTCTGTAACGATAACAGCGGAAAAAGTCTTTCCAAAAATCGGTCATGATAATCGGGAAACGGGTAATCCCTTCGATGTCTTTTTTGACGAAGCTCAGAAGCCATTCTTTGGCTAAAGCTCCGTGTATCCAGATAAAGGTGAATAAAAAGGCATAAGCCGGATCCATCAGCCTCACGCGCCAGCTGTTCGGCAGGTGATAGATACGCCGGTGGAATATTTTGGTTTTCTCTTCTTTTGTGGGGATCGTACGGGCATGAACGGCGAATGCGTCGGGGATGATCCGTATTTTGAAACCATGATATAAGAGGCGGTTGCAGAAGTCCTTGTCTTCGCTGTAATGATAGAATATCGGATTGAATCCGCCTACCGTACGGACAACGCTTATCGGAACAAACCAGATTGCGGCATTCACAAAATCAGTGCAAATGGAAGCATCTTTGGTATATTTCTCGGTGAAGTGAGCGAGCGAGCAGGCAGACGCATAAACCTTGAAACTGTAATCAAGATCTTTTTGAGTCCCGTCGAGATGAACCGGAGAAAAGATGCCGCCGACAGCCTCTTTTTGCGCTGCCGCCAGAAGCTTGCCCAGCGTATCGGGCATCACATAGGCATCCTGATTGAGCAACAACGCATAATCGTATTTCTCACGCAACGCCTTACGCAGGCCGATGTTGTTGGCTTGTCCGAATCCGAGATTCTTCCGGCTCCAGACCATTTCGTATTGCGGAAATTCGGTTTCGACAATCTCACGCGTATCGTCTGTCGAATCATTATCGACAACAATACAATCTACGGCTATTTCCGATTCAAGTAAGGATTTCAGGCATTGCCGGATCCAGCGGTTACCGTTGTAGGTAACGACGATGGCCAGTATTTTAGTTTTCATTTATGTATGATTTAATTTTTGACATTAATGTATAAATGCGCCTTTTATATAACTTTTGTTGGGTATCTCAACTTTAGGTGAGTTATGGCGTTTTCATTTATGTATGATTTATTTCATAAGGGAGAGGATAAGATCATTAACCTCATTTCCATTTTTTGAGTAAAAACCGAACACTCTCTTTGAATATCCGCGCATCCGCCCACCAAAGCAAAAGCATATACAACAATGCTGCTACTACGATTTTGGCGGCGAATAGTAAATAAATGTCAGACAGGGCAGAGGTGATCCAATAAGTGGCAATCATAACGATCACCGAAATCAGAGCGAAGGGAACGATATCGCGCAATAACTCCCACAAGCGGAGTCCGACCATTTTATTAAGGAAGAATTGCCAGACGAAGAGCCAGCTGATATTCACGCAAGCAAATACCATAATCATCGGCAAGATTCCGAACCGGAACGTCAGGAATACGATCAGTAATTGCGTTATCCCCAGCGCGATCGTGCCATACATGTATAAACGGGAATGCCCCCTGCTGATAATCAGATTGGTGCATAACTGATTGATGGGGTAGAAGGCTCCCCACACACAAAGAATCTGAAGAATAGGAATGGTAAAGGCCCATTTGTCGGT
>JBOFCW010000096.1:0-10551 GCA_051646395.1 Bacteroidales bacterium | reverse complement strand
ATATTAATATCTATTTAAGGTTTAGTGATTTTAAATATAAATCTTACTACATAAAGACAAAATAAAGTCAAGGATAGTTCAAATTTTGAATATTATCAACGACTGTTTATTAATATTCGGATTTTAAAACACTTCATTTGTAAGTGAATAAATAGCGTCAAAGCAAAAAAAATACTACTTTTGCTTTATCTATTAAATCAATGGATCAAAATGAAAAAAACAAAATATTTAAGTGGTATAGTTGCCCTATCTATTAGTTCAGCACTCATAACCGGATGCACGGGAAATCAGCGTCCAAATACGGCTCAGTCCGATTGGATGAACACAGATACCGTTCCGGGTAAGGTCGTTCATGACGACAAAGGAAATGAATGGGTCTGGCATGGAGGAGGAGGTGGTTTCACTAATATGCTTATGGGATATTGGCTGATCAACAGCATTACTTCGGGTATGCAAACGAGATACTATCCTTCAAGCCGAAACTATACATCCGACTATAATGGAGCATCTCCGATTATGCAACCGCAGAATGTTTCCTCTCATCCTGTGAAAACACGAGAAGGCGTACTTTCGAATGCACCGACCGCTGCAAAGCCAATGAGTCGTTCTGCATTAAAATCAGGCTATGCTGTTAGTCCTAATTCAATGAAAGCCGTGACACCTTCCTCATCCTCTTCGCGTAGCGGATTTGGTCGTAGTGGTAGCAGAAGCTTTGGATCTTAATAATAATATATGAAGCGATTTACAACTTCTCCCCGCATAGATTATACCGATAAACTGGCCGAACTCTCTTTTAATTTTCATAAAGAATATTGGCTGGAGAACAGTTATTATGCCTTTACCTCTGAGGATATAGCAAATATCGAGCGAGACACCAATGAGCTCTACGAGATGTGTATAAATGCCGTTCAGTATGTGATAGATAATAATTTATTTCATCTCTTTGACATACCCGAAGCTTTTATTCCGCTTATTAAAGAGTCATGGGAAACGGATGATCCCTCTATTTATGGCAGATTTGATTTTGTCTATAAAAACGGACAATGCCATTTGCTCGAATTTAATGCCGATACACCTACGTCGCTCTACGAAGCTGCCGTGGTTCAATGGCATTGGAAAGAGGATTGCTTCCCTCACAATGATCAGTTCAATTCGATTCACGAAAGATTGTTGGATGTTTTTGCCGAATTGCGCAAAGACTATCAGATTCCTTCCATGCACTTTGCTTGCAGCTATGAGAGTCTGGAAGATCTGACAACGACATCCTATTTGCAGGATCTGGCTTCTCAGTCCGGAATCAGTACATCGATGATTGATATTGCCGATATCGGATGGAATGGGGTAGCCTTCACAGATCCCTCCGAAATATACATCTATGATATCTTTAAGCTCTACCCGTGGGAATGGTTGGTGCGCGAAGAATTCGGTCAGTATTTACTGGAGCGTACCACAAACTGGTTCGAACCTGTCTGGAAAATGATGATGTCTAATAAAGCAATTCTGCCTATTCTTCATCAGCTCTATCCGTATGATAAACGTATCTTACCGGCATTTTTCGAAAAACCGGCATTAATGAGAGATTATGCGCGTAAGCCTTTACTCTCCAGAGAAGGCGCAAATATTCAATTGGTCCGTGCCAACGAAACCATCGCACAAACAGGTGGTGAATACGACGAGAGCCGTTCTGTATGGCAGGAACTGTGTCTGGATGAACATGACGGTTTTTATCCCATCATCGGATCATGGATCGTTGGAGGTGAGTCTGCTGGAATTGGCATCAGGGAGAATAAAAAAATGATTACAGATGATATGTCTAACTTCGTGCCGCATATCATTAAAGATTGAAAACAGATAAATAAGATAATGAACAATCAAGAGTTAGATAAAAGTGGTGTAGGACAGATGTTCGATTCGATCGCCTGGAGATATGATTTTTTAAATCACTTTTTGACATTAGGAATTGATAATCTTTGGAGAAAAAAAGCAGTGAAGATGATTTCCGATCGTAAAGATCCGGTTTTCCTTGATGTAGCTGCCGGAACAGGCGATTTGACTGTTGAGCTTTATAAACAAAAACATCCTTCCCGAATCGTGGGAGTGGATATTTCTGACGGCATGCTGGCTGTTGGACGCGAGAAAATGAAGAAACTTGGACTGGATAAAATTGTAACACTCGAAAATCAGAACTGCGAAAATCTGACACTCGAATCCAATCAGTTCGATGCTGTTACCGTTGGCTTTGGTATCCGCAACTTCCAGAATCCTTCTAAAGGACTAAGTGAAATGTATCGTGTGCTAAAACCGGGTGGCGAGCTTATCGTACTCGAATTCTCAAGACCGAGATGTAAGGTTATGACATTCCTTTTCGATCTGTATTTCTGCTACATTCTGCCGTTTATCGGACGCCTGTTCTCTAAACATAGCAGCGCATATACCTACTTGCCTGAGAGTGTGAAATCATTCCCTCACGGGAAAGAGTTTGCAGCTATGATGGAAAAAGAAGGATTTACATCAGTTATCTTCAAACGCGTAACTTTCGGGATCGCTACTATTTATAAAGGTGTAAAATAACAGCGCGGATGAATAAGTTTAAACTGTGGTTTCGCATCACTCGTCCGGGCACACTGGCTGCTACTTTTTCACCCGTATTTATAGGTCTGCTGATTGCAGCCGGACACACCTCTTTAAAATGGGATGTGGCGCTGGTTACACTGATCGGTGGTTTGTCCATCCAGATCATCTCTAACTTTGTCAATGACTACTTCGATTTCAAGAAAGGACTTGATAAAGCGGGTCGGGTAGGACCTAAACGTGCCATAGCCGAAGGCGAAGTCACCGAAAAGGAGATGTTTAAAGCCATCCTTACAGCCACTTCAGTAGCTGTCCTGTGCGGACTGTTTCTGATATTCAAAGGCGGATGGCCTATCTTACTGATCGGAGTGCTCTCGCTGTTGTTTGCCTGGCTATATACCGCAACCTCCAAATCATTGAGCTATTTAGGTATAGCAGATATTTTCGTATTGTTCTTCTTCGGACCTGTAGCGACAGTCGGCACGACTTACCTGCAAACACATACCTTTATCCCCGAATCTTTCTGGTTCGGACTGGTTTGCGGTCTGATCTCAACCTGCGTACTCGTGACCAATAATGTACGCGATTACGAAACCGATAAATTAGCCGGAAAAAGAAGCCTGCCTGTACGTTTCGGTAAACGTTTCGGCGAAAACGAATATCTGCTGGCTATGCTTTTGATCATACCGGCTCTGTTCCTTGGACACAGTAGCTGGCTGCCTTATCTGATCGTCTTACCCGGATTGATTCTTTTCGGGAAACTACGCAAAGCTCAAGGCGCACAATACAATCAAATACTCGTAAATACCGGCAAACTGAATCTGCTTTTCGCACTTTTATGTGCATTAAGCAGACTGATCTGATTCCGGACTTAAATAAAATAAAACATGAAAGATATACTTCTATACTCATTAGGCGGATTAGTGATTTATTTTGTACTACTCATGATTGTAGTCATTCGTATGAATAAGAATGAATCACTGGAAGATTACTATATGGGTGGAAGGAAACTTTCATTCTGGCTTTTGTCACTGACCTTTATCGCTTCCTGGTGGGGCGCAGGTTCAGCACTGTCAACAGCCGATCTGGCCTATACCGATGGTATCAGCGCCTACTGGGTCTATGCTATGCCCGTTCTTTTCTCCACACTGCTCATGGCTTTGCTGGCAAAAAAGATACGGCGCATACCGGTGATGACTCAGCCCGAGATGATCGAACTTCGCTACGGAAAAACAGCCAGCATGCTGGTCTCCGTAGTCGTTTATCTCTTTATGATGCTTTCGGCAGCATCGCAAATGGTAGGCATCGGATTGTTCTTCTCCGGCTTTCTCGACTTTAGTTATGAATGGGGTGTCATTATCGGGACAGTCATTGTGTTGAGCTACTCGCTCTTTTCCGGATTCCGGGGAGTTGTATTCACCGACGTGCTGCAATTCTTCTTCCTGACTGTCTCAGCACTCTATGTCTGCTATGTCGGATTCCAGTCCGGAGGGAGCTGGAGCGAAATCAGAGAAATTGTTGAGGTGAGACACCAGACACAGTATTTCGATTTCTTCCATAACATCGGGAACAATTTAATCTATGTGCTGACCTTCGGCGCAGCCTGGATGATACAGGCAAACGTCTGGCAACGGATTATGGCCACACGCTCGGCACAAGACGCTTACAAGATGACCATCTTAAGCCTCTTTATCTATGTCCCGCTGTATGCCATAGCCGTCCTTACAGGGATGTCTGCCATACCTATTTATGATACATTGCCCGAAGGCGGAGTCATTCCCGCCCTCACCAAAGATTTTATGTCGCCCGTTGCAGGCGCACTTGTCTTTATCGGAGTCTGCTCGGCAATCATGTCAACGATGGATTCGCTGATCAATACCGGCAGCATGATTCTCTCCAAAGATATCTATCAGGACCGAATCAAGCCCGGTGCATCACAAACTCAACTGGTGAAAGTCGGATTAGTTTCAACGACCCTCACCACAGCCATAGGGCTTATCATAGCACTCAATCTGCGCTCCATCCTCGAAGTTTCCTGGATAGCAGCAGATATACTTGCAACCGGATGTTTCGTGCCCATCGTGATGAGCTTCTTCTGGAAAAGAGGTACACATAAAGGAGCAGTCAGCAGCATCGTTTTCGGCATTACCTACTCGTTGTGCAATCTGCTTATTCAGTTGGGTGTCGCGATTCCTGTTTTCTGGAAACCCGGTTCAGCCGAACAAATTATTTACGGAATGTCCTTGTCATTCCTGATTTTTATTATCGTATCACTTTTTACGAAGTCCGATCCCGACAAAGCCGGTTATTACATACAAAAATCAAAAGGCTTGTAGCGGACTTCCTATTTTAATGTTTAATACAATACAATTGTATTTATGATTTCAGTTGAAGGATTAACCGTCGAATTCGGAGGATACTCCCTGTTTGACGATATTACATACGTAATTAGTAAAAAAGACAGAGTTGCTTTAGTTGGCAAAAACGGAGCCGGTAAATCAACCATGTTGAAAATTATTGCAGGCTTACAGGAGCCCACTAAAGGTTCTGTCAACCGTCCCAAAGATCTTACGATTGGTTATTTGCCTCAGCAAATGCACCACCAGGACGGGCGTACCGTTATCGAAGAGGCAGAGCTTGCTTTTGCTCATATCTTCGAGATGAAAGAGCGTATTGAACGCATGACTCAGGAGCTGGCTGAACGTACCGATTATGAATCCGAGGATTATCATGATCTGATCGATCGTCACACCTATGCCAACGAACAGCTCTCTATGCTCGGTGGTGACAACTTTCGTGCTGAGGTGGAGAAAACATTGCTGGGACTTGGATTCAAACGCACGGACTTTGAGCGTCTGACCTCCGAGTTCAGTGGTGGATGGCGTATGCGTATCGAGTTGGCTAAACTCCTTTTGCAACGTCCCGACGTATTGTTGCTGGATGAGCCGACCAATCACCTCGATATCGAATCGATTCAGTGGTTGGAACAATTTCTTTCGTCTCGTGCCAATGCCGTACTGCTCGTTTCCCATGACCGTGCGTTCCTCGACAATGTCACTACCCGTACCATCGAAATTACGATGGGGCAGGCGCATGACTATCGCGTATCTTACTCGAAATATGTCGAATTGCGTGCCGAAAGAAGAGAGCAGCAACAACGTGCATTCGAGAATCAGCAAAAACAGATCCAGGACACCGAAGCCTTCATCGAACGTTTCCGCTATAAAGCCACCAAATCCGTACAGGTTCAGTCGCGCATCAAGCAACTCGAAAAACTGGATCGGGTAGAGGTGGACGATATAGACACATCCGCACTAAGCCTGAAGTTTGCTCCCGCACCTCGTTCGGGCGATTATCCGGTGATTGCCGATGACCTGTCCAAACATTACGGAGCCTATGAAGTATTTAACAACGCATCTCTTACCATCAAGCGTGGCGAGAAAGTTGCCTTTGTAGGTAAAAACGGAGAAGGTAAATCCACACTCGTGAAGTGTATCATGGATCAAATCGACTATACTGGATCTCTGAAAATCGGACACAATGTGAAGATTGGTTATTTCGCACAGAATCAGGCACAGCTTCTTGATGGCGAGAAAACGGTTTTCGATACCATTGATTATGTCGCACAAGGCGATATTCGTACCAAAATCCGCGATATCCTCGGAGCCTTTATGTTTGGTGGCGAAGCGTCCGATAAAAAAGTCAAAGTATTATCAGGGGGCGAGAAAAGCCGTCTCGCAATGATTCGTTTACTATAGGAGCCGGTGAATCTGTTGATTCTCGATGAGCCGACTAACCACCTCGATATGCGTTCGAAGGATGTACTTAAAGAGGCCTTGAAAGAGTTCGACGGAACCGTTATTGTGGTTTCTCACGACCGTGAGTTCCTGGACGGACTTGTCGATAAAGTCTATGAATTCGGTAATAAGAAAATTGTCGAGCATCTCGGAGGTATTTATGAATTCCTCGAAAAGAAAAAAATGGACTCTTTGCAGGAGCTTGAGCGAAACAAACTTTCAGCTGCTACTGACAAAAACGTAGAACAAGCTCCGACCGAAAGCAAAGTTTCCTACGAAGCCCGCAAAGAAATCAATAAACAAATTCGTAAACAGGAGAGACTGATTGCCGAATCGGAAAAACGCATGGATCAGATCTCAAATAAAATTGCCGGAATCGAAGAAAAGCTTTCAACACCCGATGGTGCTTCCAATGTCGAATTATACACCGAACATGGAGATCTGAAAAAACAACTTTCAGATGAAGAAGAAACCTGGACTATGCTAAATATGGAATTAGAAGAGTTGCAGGAGCAATTAAATTAACGGTTTGTTTATTTTAACATAACAATGTTTCGCTCTTTAACTCTTTGATAAATTGATAGCTAACTTTGAAAAAGGCTATGGATAGGGCTTTCCGACTCGGATTGAACAAAAAAAATTGCAGATAATATTTGCACAGACCATTCATTTGCCCTATCTTTGCAACGCAATCGGGAAACAACGGTTGTAAAAAAGGATGGTCGCGTAGCTCAGCTGGATAGAGCAACAGCCTTCTAAGCTGTGGGTCACAGGTTCGAATCCTGTCGCGATCACTTAAACCTCCTCAAAGCGCTGATCTATTGATCAGCGCTTTTTTTTTGCTCTCCAAATTGCCGGTCTCTCCCTGGTCTAAATCAAGATCAGCGGATAAACACGGTTGCCAGATCTTTTTGACGTTACAGCCATATTGAAAAGGGTGTCATCCGTTATTCGGATTATTCAGAAATGTGTAATCAGGATTTAGGATTTATCCTGGATTCTGTAATCCGAAATCAGGAAAATAGTACAATTTATATCCCTATATGTTGATTATGAAATCCGTATATAATTTTTGATTTGTCCGTAAAACTCAGGATTTAGATACGTACTAAACGAAATTTTGATAGGTATGAAAAAATCTTTTGATAGGTATGAAAAGTTTGTTTGATACGTATGTAAATTTCTTTTGATACGTATTAAAATCCGGGGGGGCGTCATCTTTGTCGTTTCCTTGACTTATCCTGGATTTGGTTGACAGATTTATAAATTAAAACGGATTGATTTTACAGAACTGTCGTTTCGTGAAGTTGGTTTACATCTTAATGAACTAACTATTGCGGAGACGCTTACAAACAATCGTATTTATCTGCGGATACTAGATATTGATTTCGAAATAGCATAATTAAAGTATTAAAAGTGTTTTTTATAGTTATGATGAAATATTTTCCATTTTATTTGCAAAACATTCAAGTCTGCATATTGTTTTCCTTAAAGCTAAGGGTCTCAAAGTATTGAATGGGTCATGTAGATAAGTGTCCCTGTTTATTTATCGAAGTTCGGTTGTGTCAGCAACAAAAAGATAATCACTAAAAATCGAATATGTATGCAAAAACTAAACAAATCACCGATTGCTGAATCGGGTAAAAAACAATTGGCAAAAAGAATAGGTATCGTTCTTATGCTTTTACCTATGATTGGAGTGCAAGCGTATGCACAGGAATACAATGATCGAAAGGAAATAATTAATGATTTGTTGTCAGATGATACAGACGCTCTGATTATAGGTAATCAACGTTATCTGATCAATAAGTCTCCGCTCTATATCTTTACAGGTTATAAAGATATTTATCCCGAAATTCCCAAATCCGAAATCAATTTCGACATAGCTACGGATACTTACGACTATGATATGAATTATAAACCTCACTGGCAGATCCGGGGAGATTCTCTTATGCTGACAGGTATTTCCTTAAATACAGATGGTGAATACACTGCCGATAATAACGGTAAACAGCAATATAATATTCAGTTGCGTGAAGAGCGATATAAACGCATGGAGAAACTCGTAAATAAAAAATTCGACAAAATGTCTGTTCCTAAAGAGGATAAAGAATTTTTACGTCAGAAAGATTCATCAGGATTTATGTTTGCTTCATGGGTTTCGGGAATTTATTATATCAAATCCATTAACGATACTCATTTGACTTTAGAATCATGGAGTAAAGAGCCTATGCTTAAACTGACTCTTAAGGATGGTAAAGTCGTTAAATCTGAAAAAATATAGCAATTTATCAAAAGGGCAGATATTCATATATCTGCCCTTTTAACTATTCAATATTATCTCCTATGAAAAAAAATGATCTCTATGTTTTTTGTGCTTTTCCTGCAGGATTAAAACAAAGATCGGTCACCAACACTCAGCTTCATTGCTGTTTGCGGTGACCGATCAGATCTGTATCGTTAAATTGTTTTTTATTCTATTCGGCGCGTTGGAATTTGGCGGCGATTTTGTCGACAATGATAGATATGGCTCCGTCGCCAGTCACATTACAAGCTGTACCGAAGCTGTCCATGGCGATGTAGAGAGCAATCATGAGGGCTTGTTGGGTTTCGTCGAAGCCGAGCATGGTCTGTAGTACGCCGAGGGCTGCCATGATGGCTCCTCCCGGTACGCCAGGAGCTGCAACCATTGTGATGCCGAGCATGAAGATGAATCCGGCCATTGTGGCAAAGGTGAGCGGATGTCCGGACATGATCATAATGGCCATAGCGCAGGCTACAATTTTCATGGTGCTGCCTGAGAGATGAATGGTCGCACAAAGGGGAACGGTAAAGACTGCTATGCTTTCGCGGACTCCGTTTTTGATGGTTTGTGCCATCGTAACGGGAATCGTGGCTGCACTGGATTGAGTACCGAGGGCAGTGGCATATGCAGGAAGCATATTCCGTAATAGTTTAAATGGGTTCTTCTTGCTGAGGATACCGGCAATGATATATTGCAAAACAAGCAGGGCGATGTGAAGAACGAATATGACTGCGATTACTTTGATAAAAGTTGCAATGATTGTTCCGACCTGTCCCGAAATGGTCATGTCTAAGAAGATGCCAAAAATATAGAGTGGTAAGAAAGGGATGATGACTTTGTCGATAACCAGTGTGATGATTTCACGGAAGTCGATAAATCCTTTCTTTAGTGTATTGCCTGCAGTTGTAGTGAGACCCAATCCGAGGATAAATGATAGGATCAGTGCTGTCATTACGCCCATAACCGGAGGCATGGCAACCTGGAAGTAGGGGGTCAGTTTGATGCTTGTGTCGGAGAGAGCCTGCATGCCACTCCCTTCGGCGATAAGTTTGGGAAATATCAGATCGCTGATACCATAGGTGAAGAATCCCGAAAATATTGTTGATCCGTAGGCGATAACGGCAGTCAGAGCCAGTAGGCGTCCTGCGCCTTTGCCTAATTCGCCGATAGCGGGTGTGACAAGTCCGACGATAATCAGCGGAATGGTAAAAGACAGAAAGTTGCCAAAGAGCCCGTTGATAGTCGTAAAGATCCGTGCGACAGGAATTGGTAAAAAGTACCCGAAAAGGATTCCTGCCAAAATAGCTATGGCAACTTTGCCAAGCAGAGATATTCTGATTTTTTTCATAGAAGGAGGGGTTCATTAATGCTGTTGTACAATAATAGCTTATTATTTTTGGTTTTTCAAGTCGTAATGAATTTATTTATACAGATATAACGATTAAAAACGTATTTATATTATCCAAACAGATATCAAAATATTATCGGTTTTGTTGTCCGGAGCAGGTGTGGTTTTAGCAAACTCAGCTTTCTGACGGGTTTGAAAAACTACACATATTTCATGCGAATGAGCAATGAATAACATTTATTAATACATATATCTGTGTTTGTTTACATCTTGCAACTATATTTGCGCATCATTTTTCAGCATGTGGAAGAAAAATTTCGCTTTTGTTGAACGATTTTCACTCACAAATAGTTTAGATAGCATGACAATGAGTTCGTTAGACAGGCTATTAAATGAGAATATTTTAAAAATAAAAATATAATAAATCATGAGTTACAATTTACTTAAAGGGAAAAGAGGTATCATCTTTGGTGCATTAAACGATATGTCTATTGCATGGAAAGTAGCTGAAAGAGCTGTGGAAGAGGGAG
>JBOFCW010000062.1:0-12635 GCA_051646395.1 Bacteroidales bacterium | reverse complement strand
ATTATATTCTTCAGATCCATTATGATCCGGATTCATCCGGGCTTTTTCAGCTCCGACCAAGGCGGCAGCAGCTGTTCGATGATGACCATCAGCTATGTAAAGAGCCGGCATTTGGGCAAAATAGCGTGTTATCAAATCGATCTGCTCGCGCTCTTTAATAATCCAGAATTGATGACCGAAGCCTTCTGATGAGATAAAATCATATTCCGGTTTTTGTAAAGTCACTTTCTCTAATAATTGTTGTAAACCCTCATTATCCGGAAAAGCAAAAAACACAGGTTCTATATTAGCATTATTAATACGGACATGCTTCATCCGGTCTTCTTCCTTATCCACACGGGTTAATTCGTGTTTTTTAATAACACCCGATAAATAATCCTCAACGCTGGCTGCCACAACAAATCCATATTGTGTTCTTGTCCCCATTCGTTGCGCATAAACATAATAATACTCATTTACATCCTGTACCAACCACCCTTTGTTTTGAAAAAGCAGAAAATTCTCTTTTGCTTTTTCATAAACTTCAGGCGCATGCTCATCAGTACCGGGACTAAAATCTATTTCAGGTTTAATAATATGATACAATGAATGCTCATTCCCCCTGGCTTCCTGACGAGCTTCTTCAGAAGATAACACGTCATAAGGACGGGACGATAATGTCGCTGCAATCTCTACGGGAGGTCGAAGCCCTTTGAAAGGTTTAATCTTTGCCATAAAATATGATATTAGATATTAGAAAACAGTGATTACAACAGTTATATATTCTCGTTTTGTTTAATGGCTTTAAATAATTCCGGGTATCCTATCTCAGATATTTACGTATAGTTGCATTTATCTGCTTAGAACTCGTCGGCTTGGTCAGCATATCCGTACAACCCGCTTCTGTGGCTTCCTTTCGAAGTGATCTTACCGCATATGCTGTCAGAACAACAATAGGTACATTTTTCGATATCTCACGAATCCGTCTGGTGGCTTCAATACCATCCATCACCGGCATCTTAATATCCATAAATACAAAAACAGGATTTCTTTGTTGAAACAGCTCAACCGCACGTGCACCATCTTCCGCATGTATCACCTCGTAGCGGTCTTGAAGTAATGTTTTTAGCATTAAAAAACCATAATGCACATCTTCAGCCACCAGAATCACCGGCAACCCACTTCCTATAGGAGCAGAAAGGTCTAGCTTACGATCCGTTACAGGATTGGTGTTCTGTAATGATTTTGAGGCTGCATCCAGAATCAACGGAAGTTCTACAGTATATGTTGTTCCAACATTAAATTCTGCATTTATGAAAATCTCTCCATTCATCTTGTTTACCAAAGACTTGCATAGAGACATATTGAATCCGGTATTATTACTCAAAGAATCCATTTTTTCATAAGAACTGAAAATATTATCGGTTTTTCCTGACTGAATGCCACTACTCGTATCAGCAACAGTAATGATTAACTTGTCTCTGGTCAGTTCAAATCCATAAGTAATTTTTCCCGAATTAGTCGATACGATTGAATTGTGAAGAAGAACACTTACTATCTCAGAAAGCAGCCCTTTGTCTGTAACAATCTTACGTCCATCATATGTATTTGTAAAGACTAGTTTTACATCTTTATCAATTTTCATGGAAAATACCTGATGCATCTCTACCAAATGTTCCCACAAACATATAACGTCTTTTTTCAATTCCTCCTCTGGAGTTTCTGCTTCTGAATATTCACAAATATTCTCAATCAGATTTAATAATATATCATTGTTATTTTTTATAATATTCAAATATTTTTGACGTTCAAAACGATCTTCAATATCAGCAAGGATATCAGCAAACCCAATCAAAGCATGCAACGGAGTACGGATTTCTTGTGTGAAATTTGAAAACAAAGTAGATCTGACACGATCCGCTTCCTGCAAAGCCTCAATACGCTTAGTCTGCAACAACTCCTCCTTTTTTCTTTTCGCTATATCAAAGTATACTCCTTTCAAAAATAAAGCATTCCCGTTTGGGTCTCGGTAAAGAACTTTACCTCTGAATTCAAACCAGATATAATCCAATCCATTAAAGTTTACACGTAAATCGACCGTAAAATTCTGGTCAGCAACCTTCAAACGCTTTGTATCATCAAACTGAAGCTTGTGAATATCTTGTGGATGGATCTTATCTATAAACTTATCAAAAGTATACATACCGTCCTCTACCGAATCTTCATTGTCCGGAGAAGGCAACTGTACATTTATCAACTTCTCATTCACATCCCAACTCCACAAAAAGGCCGTACTGCCAGACAAACTCGACCGAATCGAATTATTCTCTTCTACAATAGCAACACGCCGCTCCTCCAAATCAAGAACCAATTTTGAAAGCTTCTCGTTTTGAGACTCCAAATAATATAAATTCGATAAATCCAATGTGTTTTCCATAACGGTAATTTGATTATTTATATCGGATTTTTCATCCGAAACAGACAATTTTGCCATCTCTCTGTTATTCATCTCCTCCAAATCTTCAAACATATTAAAATACCTTTTATAGTTTCTGTCTGTGTTTTATGACAAATGTAATTAAAATTAAGCCGTATCAATTGTTAAGTGACTATATTTTTAAGAATTAATTAAACAATTGAATAAAGCAAATCTCTCATTTAACACTTCATCAGTCAAATAAACATAAATATTGTTCTTAAACAATTCTATTGAAGAAATATGGCGATTTCATCTTTCCTGTAGTTTCTGAGTCCTACATAAAAATATAAAAATAATATAATCTACATTATAAAACACAAAAACACATCGTGTTTTTAAAAAAAAATAAACTAAATGCGATGTTTCGGGTACTGATATTTAAACAAACAACTTCTTAAGCTATTCTATCAATAAAAAAGGATCAAATAAAAAACATATTGATGCTATCCGCGAACAGACACCACCGTCAGTGGTAGGGGAAGAACGTCGACGGTGGCGCCATTGAATGTTTAGTAGAGATTTTATCAAAGGATTCCGGAATGGAATCATGGGTTATATCGGTAATAAAGTTACAAAAAAAAGAAGAACGTCCCTCATATTTGATTCCAATCCATGAAAAAAGGTATCTGGAATCTTATTGAAGCAAACCCCGAAAGTTTTTGTCTGACTTTCAGGGTTCACGTCAATTTATCCAGATACCTTTTTTATTTAAAAATCAGATTAATTCACTCTGAACTTTTCAATTCCTTTATTTAAAAATGCCACACACTGCCGTGCAGCAGCCAAACCGGCATTCATGTTGGCTTCTTTTGTCTGAGCCCCCATTTTTTTAGGCGTAAAATAAATCCGATCTTCGAAATTAGTCATGAATGCCTGCTGATTATCGGGCTGAACATCTGATATATACATAAAATCAGGACGTACTTCCATAACCCTTAGTAAACCCGGTTCATCAATGACTTCCTTACGTGCAGTATTAATTAGTACGGCCCCCTTTGGCATAAGCGCCAACAGATCATAATTTATTGAATGAATCGTTTGAGGAGTCGCAGGAATATGCAATGATACATATTGACAATTTCGGTATAAATCTTCTATTTTCTCAACAGGAGTCACTCCTTCTTCCTGAATTTGTTGCGCACTTAAAAAAGGATCGAATGCCATTACCTCCATTCCAAATCCCTTCGCAATGCGTGCTACGTTACGGCTTACGTTTCCATAAGCATGTAGTCCAAGTGTCTTCCCCTTCAATTCAATACCGATAGAGCCATCGAAACCTTTTCGAGCCATGAATACCATTAACCCAAATACCATTTCAGCCACAGCATTGGCATTCTGTCCGGGTGTATTCATAACCACTACCCCATGTTGTGATGCCTGAATTAGATCTACATTATCATAACCTGCACCGGCTCTGATAACCAGTTTTAGATCTTTAGCCGAATCAAAAACTTCTTTATCGATAATATCGCTGCGTATAATAATTGCATCAACGTTTTCTACAGCTTGAATCAACTCTTTTCTGGCAGTATATTTCTCAAGCAAATCAACCTGCAATCCTCCTTCTTCAAGGATTTTACGCATCTGTCTGACCGCCTCTTCAGCAAATGGCTTTTCTGTAGCAATAAGTACTTTCATAACTTAACCGGATTAGTATTGTTGTTCAAATTCACGCATTGCTTCAACCAATGCCCGGACACTCTCAATAGGCATCGCATTATAAATAGAAGCACGGAAACCACCAACAGAACGGTGTCCTTTCAAACCTATCATACCTCTGGATGTGGCAAAAGAAAGAAACTCTGATTCCAGATTCTTGAATCCCTCAGCCATGACAAAACATACATTCATCCGTGAACGGTCTTCTTTAGATGCCGTACCGCAGAAAAGTTTATTCCGATCAATCTCATCATACAATACTTTTGCCTTCGCGATGTTGAGCTTTTCGATCTCTTTCAATCCGCCTAATTGCTTATACCACTTTAATGTTTGCAATACAGAGTAAATCGGCAGCACCGGAGGTGTATTAAACATAGACTCTTTTTCGATATGAGTACGATAATCCAGGATCGTAGGGATTTTTCTGTCAACGCGGCCTAATGCATCCGTCTTAACGATCACAATCGTAACTCCCGCCGGACCCAGATTTTTCTGAGCTCCCGCATAGATCAGATCATATTTCGAAACATCAACCGGATGTGACATAAAATCAGAAGACATATCAGATACCAACGGAATCCCGACTTCAGGCGTATCAATCATTTCCGTTCCATAAATCGTATTATTGGAAGTGTAATGAAAATATTCGCAATCCGACGAAACATGATAGTTTTTAGGAATATAAGAGAAATTTTTGTCTGCTGATGACGCCACTACTTCCACCTCACCGAAAAAACGAGCTTCTTTAATCGCATTTTTCGCCCATGTGCCTGTTTCCAGATAAGCAGCTTTCTTATTCAGCAGGTTATACGGAACTTGGCAAAACTGCATACTCGCACCACCGCCCAAAAATATAACTTCATAACCTTCAGGTATCTCAAGCAGCTCTTTTATTAAGGCACGGGCCTCATCAATCACGGCTACAAACTCCTTCCCTCTGTGTGAAACCTCCAGTAAAGACAATCCTGTACCTGCAAAATCCTTTACCGCGGATGCCGTATTCTCTATTGTATAAGGACTGAGAATAGATGGCCCTGCATAAAAATTATGTTTCTTCATATTCCAAGAGTTTAATTATGTATAAAGGTTTTTATAATAAAACCTATCAACTTCTATCGAATTGAACATCTCAAAAATAAACAAATATTCCCAAACGTATTATAATACCATGGAAAAAGTGTCATTTTTGCAGCAAATTGTATTTATATTAATTTTTATGAAAGTTGTTGACCAATATTTCTTTCATATTTCAATCGCAATACCGATCCTTCCACAATGATTTCATATGGTCGGACATCTTTAATTCGGATGGATTCTTCTGTGCCTTCCAGATTGAAACATGTTTGATTTTTTCCGGAAGAAAGTCTTGTTTAACGAAATTACCCTTGTATTGATGTGCATATTTATAATCTTTACCATAATCCATCTCCTTCATCAATTTCGTCGGAGCATTGCGAAGATGTAGCGGAACAGGCAGACTCCCGGTTTGCTCTACTAGAGACAAAGCATCATTGATCGCCTGATAAGCAGAATTACTTTTTGCAGAAGTAGCTAAATAAATGGTTGTTTGAGATAATATAATCCGACTTTCAGGCCAACCAATCTTCATAACAGCATCAAAAGTTGCATTCGCCAATAAGATTGCATTCGGATTCGCTAAGCCGATGTCTTCGGATGCCAGAATCATAAGCCTTCTGGCGATGAAAGCCGGATCCTCTCCGCCGGCAACCATCCGGGCAAGATAATAGACAGCAGCATCCGGATCACTACCTCTAATTGATTTGATAAAAGCAGAGATCAAATCGTAATGCATCTCTCCTCCTTTATCATACGCCATCGGATTTTCCTGAAGTCGTTCTATCACAATTTCGTCTGTAATCACAACCTGCAGTTCGGTAGTCGAACTCAATAAATCGATAATGTTGAGTAATTTTCTGGCATCTCCACCGGCAAAACGAAACAGAGCATTGGTCTGCTGAATATCAAAATCAAGGTGTTTTAATTCAGAATCCTGTTGTATAACACGTTTCAACAATAAGAGCATATCATTTTCTTCCAACGGCTTTAAGGTATACACCTGACAACGTGACAATAGTGGCCGGATCACTTCAAAAGATGGATTCTCTGTTGTGGCTCCTATCAACGTCACTGTCCCATTTTCAACAGCCCCTAACAAAGAATCTTGCTGAGACTTACTAAATCGGTGTATTTCATCGATGAATAGAATTGGACTTTTCTGATCAAACATCCTGTTACGTTTGGCACTTTCAATAACTTCCCGAACATCTTTTACTCCCGATTGAATCGCACTTAATGTATAAAAAGGACGGTCAAGTGTCTGAGATATGATTTTGGCCAAGGTGGTTTTTCCAACCCCCGGAGGGCCCCATAGTATAAATGAAGAGACATTTCCAGACTCTATCATCTTACGTAAAACCGCACCCGGACCAACCAGGTGTTTTTGACCTATATATTCTTCAAGATTTTTCGGACGCATCCGATCCGCTAATGGTTGAGCCATATAATTCATGTTTCTATGCATTACAAAGATAACAAATCAGAGTGTATGTCATTCTTACGTTCAATTAATCTTTCAAAGAGAAGCAATGACGCAAATAAATGAAATTTGACAAATCCTTTTAAATTGTTAAATAATAGAGGATGATTAAACGTTCCAAAAAATATGTAGTCTACTTATATGAAAGCTTAATTCTGCCGACAGGCCATCGGCAAAACAAATATTATTCAATTAAAATAATTCGAACTTATATGAAACTAAAAATTTTCGCTTCCGTATGTTGCCTGATAATGGGACTGAGTTTATCTGCTCAAACTACAAAAAGCACCGAAAACAAAAGTCCTAAAGATTTTCCAAACGAAAGAATGATTAAAGAATTAAATCTTTCTCAAAAACAGATTGACGAATTAAAATCATTCCGCGAGCAACAAATCAAAGAAAGGGATGAATATCGGGAAGCACGGAAAAAGCAAACCCCTGAACAAAAAGGCGATTCAGCAGAAAAAAGGGTATCTCTTGAAAAAAGGAAAGATGATAACCGTGCAAAAATGAAACAAATACTCACACCCGAACAATACACGAAGTTTCTGGAAATGAATCTGGATCAAAGACAACGAATGGATAAAAAGTCAAAGCATTCACGTCAACATAAAAATGCATCCTGCTGCAAAAAATGATAAACCCAAACCGATACCCAACGAGATGCTTAACCTCTCTCGTTGGGTATCGTTTGTTTTGGAGCTAAATATTTACATGGGCACCCATAATAAAAAAATGGACAACAAAACCGGAACAATGAGATAGACCCTTAGTTCCCGAAAAATCCTTCCCGATAAACAAAAACATCTTTTTTTGTGTTTAAAGAATACTTAAATTAATTTACCGATATGGATCCTATTTATACACAAACCGCATATGACATTGGACGAATTATCACCCGCAATTACAGTACTTCTTTTTATTCGGCAACGAATTTGTTAGACAAATCTATTCGGGAAGAAATATACGGGATTTATGGTTTCGTTAGATTGGCGGATGAAATCGTCGATTCATTTGCGGCGTATGATCAAAAATCATTATTCAACCGCTTAGAAACGGACTATGCTGCATGCAGGCATACCGGTTTTAGTATCAATCCGATTTTATACGCATTTCAATGTGTTGCCATCAAATATGCTATACCGAATGAATTGGTGGATAGTTTTCTGGAAAGTATGCGCGCTGATCTTAATAAAAAAATATATACTTCTCACGAAGAAGCTCAAAAATACATATACGGATCAGCCGAGGCTGTTGGGTTGATGTGCCTGAGGGTTTTTGTCAAAGGAGATGAAGAAAGCTATGAAAAACTTGCTCCGGCTGCGCGAAAACTTGGATCAGCTTTTCAAAAAGTAAATTTTTTAAGAGACCTGCGTCATGATATGGAAGTTCTGGACCGTTGTTATTTCCCTGGCGTGAACCGTCAGAACTTCAACGAGCATCAAAAACAACGAATCATTGAAGATATCGAAGCTGATTTTGCCGAAGCCTATCCGGGTATAAAAGCACTTCCTCAGACCGCACAATTAGGCGTTTACACAGCCTACGTATATTATCAGAAATTGCTTCAAAAAATCAAACGAACTCCGGCCCACAAACTGATTTCTCAGCGTATCCGTATTTCAGATACAGCCAAGGCCGGACTTTTGATGCAGACTTTTGTAATGACCAAAGCCGGAATGATATGAATGATAAAAAATTAAATGTAGTTCTTATCGATGAATCGGACAACGTGGTCGGATATATGGAAAAAATAGAAGCACACGAAAAAGGATTGCTTCATCGTGCCATATCTGTCTTTTTGTTTAATGAAAAAGGTGAATGGCTTCTGCAAAAAAGAGCATCCGGAAAGTATCACTGTCCCGGACTCTGGTCTAATAGTTGTTGTACACATCCGTTTGCAAACGAAAGTTATGAAAATGCAGCATTACGAAGAACGAATGAAGAATTAGGACTCTCCCCGGAGTTAAAGGAGATACATCGTTTTATATATAGGGCTGAGTTGGACCAAAGCCTGGTAGAGCATGAATATGATGTAGTATTTATGGGTATCACGAAAGTGGATCCGGATATTAATCCGGAAGAGGTTTCAACATTTCGATACATCAGCTCCGAAGGTCTGGCAAGAGAGATAAGCACCTATCCGGAAAACTTCACACCCTGGTTTCGGATATTATATCACACAATTAAAGATGCAATCCGTGTCGAACAGTCCTAAAAGAGAACTTCTTCTCTCTTTATTTCTGATCCTATTGTGTCAAATTCATGTATGCGCACAGGACAATGAATCCTTGTATAAGGCCTTCATCGAAAACCGCCCCGAAATATGGAAAGAGACACTATTGAGAGCCAAAGAGAATAACCAAAACCCAAAGCTTTATCTGGAATATCTGTACGGATTTATCGGATGGAATATCCGGATAGAAAATAAAATGGAGGCATGTTGGGGACTTGAGGAAATGAAGACAATAATGTCCAATGTTCCGAATTCTGACTTCGACAAAAACCTATATATATCCGCAATCATGGGATATACCATTTTACTTAAGGAAGGTTCGCCTCTTGTCTGTGGACCCAAGGCGATAAAAGCAATCAATAAAAGCATAGAAGAAAATCCGGATTCACCTTTGGCCTGCATTCAAAAAGGAAATGTTCTGCTACAAACTCCAACTATGTTCGGAGGGTCAAAAAAGAAAGCTTTAAACTATTTTTTAAAGGCAGAAAACCTCCTGATAAGACAAAAAACGACAAATAACAATTGGCTTTATATCTATCTTTTAAGCACTATCGCTGAAATGCATTTTGAAATGAACGACTTAGAAACAGCAATGAAATATAAAAACCGAGTTCAGAAAATAGCTCCGGATATGTTTTGGCTAAAAAATATTGATTACAAATGAGAAAGTCTGTTTTAATTGTCGGCTCTGGAATTGCCGGCCTTGCCTCAGCCCTCCGGCTCAATACTATGGGTTATGATGTAACGCTGGTTGAAAAAAACAACGAAGCAGGAGGAAGACTTAATCGCATCCAACACGACGGTTTCACCTTCGATGGAGGACCGACTTTCTTTAGCATGTCATATGAATTTGATCGTTTTGTCAGAGAGTGTGGCATCAATAAACTATTTTCTTCCATTGCACTTGACCCTCTGTATAAAGTAAATCTACAGGGTTATGATGAGGAATTTATATTGAACAGGAATATTCATGAATTGGCTAAAAGCTTTAAAAAATTCGAGCCGGGTTTTGAAGATAAAATGAAATTATACCTTCAAAAAACAGAACGTGTGTTCAAGGATACCATTAATCTTGCAGTGAGACAAAACTTTCATTCTTTTCCTCATTATCTTTTTGAATTATCCAAAGTAAATAAAAAACACTTACCCCTTCTGGCAAGCAGTTATAGTGATATCGTAAACAGGTATTTCGATTCAGACGAAGCTAGACAAATTATTTCGCTGCCTTCTTACTTTCTTGGATCAACACCGGAAAAAACCAACGGTATTTATTCTTTGCTTTCTTATACAGAGTTCATTCATGATGGTTACCACAATGTAAAGGGAGGCATGTATGAAATTGTCATCGGAATGCTGAATGAATTAAAGCGAAGAAACATACCCATTATTTATAATACCGAAATAAATGGATTCAAAGGAAACGGAAAATGCATTTCGGCTCTCATTGATAAGAACGGTAATTCATACCAGGCGGATCATTATCTGATCAATATGGATGCAGCACTCTTCAGGGGCAGAATTCTCAATCGAAGAGCTTTTTCAGACGAAAACCTCCTGCATAAAAACTGGTCGATGGGATTTCTTACGATTTACGCGGGTATCGATCAGAAACTAGAAAACACATCCCTTCATAATTACTACATCGGAAAGCCTGATCCATTGAAAACAATGAAGGGCTTTCAGGGAAAGCAAATCCCCGAAAACCCTTATTTTTATGTGAATATTCCTTCTAAATACAACCTGAACTACGCACCCGAAGGCAAAGAAGCTGTTATGTTTGTAGTACCTGTACCCAATCTTGCGAACAAAAAGGAATGGAATGATACGGAGTACATTATCGAAAATATTTTGAAAGAATTCTCCAAGCGAACCAGATTTCAAATATTAAAACACCTTTGTTCTCTCGACTACTTTACACCTTTTGACTGGCAAAATAAATACAATCTATTTAAGGGAGCAGGATTAGGTATGACTCACTGCATGAGCCAAACCGGATATATGCGCACACACAACGAAGATGAAACCTATAAAAACCTGTTTTATACAGGTTCTTCAACCGTGCCCGGAATCGGACTACCAATGGCCATTATCAGTTCACGACTAAGCGTTGAGCGAATTTTGAAAAAGGATAAGATCAATATCCGGCAGCGTCTATGATTTTTTTTGATACTTCTGTATTATCCATCAAACCGTGAAAAAGTTCAGCTCCGGCACCAATTGCGAATACAGGCACATAAGCTCCGGAATGCCCCTTGGTTGTCCAGCCGATATTTCCTTTTTTGTTTAAAATCTCAACCGACAACGAAACAATCTCCTCGTCCAATGCATATTCACTTTTCACCAGCTCGCTGTCTTGTTCATAGATCTCATCATATACCTTTTTTAAGTCGTCGTGCTCCTGCTCTGTAATCATTACGGAATCCCAAAATCCTAATTTCTCTTTAAGAAAGCGTTTCATCGCATCCCAGCTCATCAATCCATGATGATCTGTATTCCATTGATTGAACTCTCTGGATAGTTCGGATTGCGAAATATTTTGTTTTTTTAGCAACTTTAGATTCATTTCATAACCCCGACGTCCCAAGGCTAATCCCCCGGTTTCATGATCGGCAGTAACAACAATCAACGTTGAATCCGGATTAGCCCGGTAAAAATCGAGAGCCTTCAAAACTGCCTGATCCATATCTATCACTTCCCGAAAGGTTGTAGCAACATCATTGCTATGGCTTGACCAATCGATCTTCCCCCCCTCTACCATCAAAAAGAAACCTTTGTTATCTTTTGTTAAAAACTGAATGGCTGATTCTGTAATTTGCGGAAGGGTCAAATCATCCGATCTGCGATCTATGGCAAATGGAAGACTATATTTTTCCTTTCCTTTCTCTTGTAAAAGAATCAATTTATCGGATACAGCTTGTTTATTTTTAAATTCCTTCAAACCCCGAGCGATCGTATAACCTGCCTTGTCGATGAGTGTAAATAAATTGGGGGACGATGTATTTTTTTTATCTTCCGGAGAAAGGAAGTCTGAACCTGCAAAAAATTCAAAGCCTGATTTAGTCAGATCGACTCCTATATCGTAGGTCATTTTACGTGTCGGTTGATGGGCATAAAATGAAGCCGGTGTTGCATGATCTACACTCACAGAAGTCGCAATACCAACATTCTTGCCTTTCTCATGGGCTCGTTCTGCTATTGTTTTTAATTTTTGCTCATGATTATGGTCCATGCTTATAGTTCCGTTTTTAGTTTTGACTCCCGTAGCCAAAGCCGTGCCCCCTGCAGCCGAATCCGTAATGGGATGGGATTGTGAATGTGTTTTAACAAGACCTGTATATGGGAAAGACGTGAATGCAAGGGAGGTTACCCCTATTTCCTCTTTCATTTCCTGAAGGTACATTTCAGTTCCGTTTACCTGATTTACACCCATTCCATCTCCAATAAAAAAGAATACATATTTGGCTTGTGAGCCAGATGCAGTCAGACATACAAATAAGAAGATCAAACTGAATAGACTCTGAAAATTTTTTTTCATCAAAATAAGCATTAATAGATTTTTTCAATAACAAAGGTAGTGGCACAATATGAATTTTAAGATAATGAACCAGCGTAATTCACAATATATATAGTCTTTCAAACAAATTATACACTTGTTTCAATTGCATTAAAAAAGCCCTGTGATAAATTCATAGAATCGTCACAGGGCATTCATAATAAATTAATAT
>JBOFCW010000043.1:0-4282 GCA_051646395.1 Bacteroidales bacterium | reverse complement strand
AGCGATTTATTCGGGTAGAATGCATACGGAATACACTGGAGATCAAACTAAAGTAGAATTGAAAGGCACCATACCACAAGCTGGATCTACCTATCAATTTCTGGATGTTGCCTATCCTTGTCTGAATGAAAAACAATTGGGGATCGGAGAAACAACCATTACCGGACGCAAAGAGCTGGAGAATAAGCAGGGTATGTTTATGATTGAAGAGCTTCAGCGCATAGTTTTGCAACGTTGTACGACAGCTCGTCAGGCCATTCAGTTGATGGGCGAACTAGTTGCCAAATATGGTTACGGCGATTCCGGAGAATGTTTGACCATTGCAGATCCGAAAGAGGTTTGGCAGTTTGAGGTGTTTGGCGAAGGTCCTGATCAAATCGGAGGTGTTTGGGCTGCTGTACGTGTTCCCGATGATCATGTTGGTGTATCTGCAAATATTCCGCGTATCTCTACACTGAACTTGAAAGACAAAAACAATTATATGGCCTCTTCGAATGTATTTGATGTAGCGAAGAAGATGGGATTCTGGGACGGAAAAGAGCCATTTAAATTTTGGAAAGCATATGGTGGTGGAAACTACTTTGGAGAACCAAAGGCCTTCAGTGTACGCGAATTTTTTATCCTGAATGCCTTGGCTCCCTCTTTAAACTTGAAGTTTGATGCAGAAGAATTGCCTTTTACAGTAAAACCTGATCAACCTGTTTCAGCAGAAGATGTAATGGCCATGTTGAGACAAACCTATGAAGGCACGGATTGGGATGTAACAAAGAACCTCAAAGTAGCTGTAAAGAAAAAAAACAGTAACGAGAAAGATACGATTATTAGCCCTGCTGCCAATCCATGGATGGTTGCAGATATGGCAAATCTGATAAATGGTCAAAAAGAGGGTGCTGTTGCTCGAAATAGACTGATTGCTGTTCCGCAATGTGCCTATTCGCATGTAATCCAATTGCGCGATTGGTTGCCTGATGCAGTTGGCGGTGTGGCTTGGGTTTCATTTGATAATCCGGGACAAAGTCCTCGTATCCCGATTTTTGCAGGAACGACCGACTTACCTGCTGCATTTGCCATTTGCGGACAACATCGTCATCGTGAAGATGCAATTGTATGGAAGTATCGTACAGCCAATAAAATGGCAACTGTACGTTGGGGATTGACAAAAGACAAAATCAACGATGGCATTTTGCACTTCGAAGAAAAGGGATTTTCAGAATTACCTTTCATCGAAAGTCGCTATCAGGAGTTGTTGCAAACCAAAGGAGAACAAGCGGCTAATAATTTCCTGACAGGCTATACGGCCGATTTTGCAGGTGCAACAATCTTACGCTGGCAAGAAATGGGCGATGAGTTCTGGAAAATGTTTGCACGTGGATTTTAACGTCGGTGTTCTCACTGAAAAATAATCAAGTTATTCATTAAAAGAGTAATTACATGAAATCACAATTTCTCTTCTTGGCCATGGCATGTTTGTCTGGCACTGCTTTTGCTCAGAAATATCAGTTTACAGAGGTCGTAACCGTTCCGGCTACATCGGTAAAGAATCAAGCGTCGACAGGTACTTGTTGGTGTTTTGCTACGTCTTCATTTATGGAGTCGGAGTTGCTACGTCAAGGAAAAGACACCTTCGACCTATCAGAGATGTTTATCGTTCGTCAGAAATATAACAACCAGTTGCAAGACAATTACATCCGACAAGGAAAAGGGAATATCGGACAAGGCAGTCTTTCGCATACCTTTATCAATGCGTATAAACAGGTTGGGATTGTTCCTGAAGAGGTCTATGGCGGGATTAATTACGAATCCGACAGACACAATCATGGCGAAATGGTTAAATATCTTCAAGCCATTGCCAATACTGCCGTTCAGTCAAAACAACGCAGTCCACAATACTATGCATTGATTGAAAACTTGCTCGATACTTACTTGGGTAAACTTCCTGAAACGTTTACCTATAAAGGAAAACAATATACTCCACAGTCATTCGCTGCTTCTTTAGGACTGAATATGGATGATTATGTCGAACTGACCAGCTTTACGCATCATCCCTACTATAAACAGTTCATCCTTGAAGTGCCCGACAACTGGGAAAATGCATCGATGTATAACCTTCCGTTGGATGAGTTGATGCAGACGATGAATTATGCATTGAATAACGGATATTCGGTGTGTTGGGATGGTGATGTAAGTGAAAAGGGATTTTCTTTCACAAATGGCGTAGCCATTAATCCAGAGGTGAAACGCGTCGAGGATCTATCAGGTACTGATAGAGCTCGTTTTGAAAAATTAGACGAGAAAGGGCGCTTAGAAGAGGTTTTCAAGTTCGAACAACCCTATCCTGAGATCGTAGTAACACCCGAAGTTCGTCAGCAAGGCTTTGAGTCGTTTGTTACAACAGACGATCATTTGATGCACATTACCGGCATTACAAAAGATCAGAATTGTACACCTTATTACATTACTAAAAACTCATGGGGTACTGATCGTAATAAATTCAATGGTTACCTTAATATGTCAGATAGCTTTGTTCGTGCAAAAACTATTTATATCATGGTGCATAAAGATGCAATACCCAAAGGCATCAAACGGAAATTAGGTATGAAATAATATCCCATTTCATAGAAAAAGGCGATGAATCAGATAAAACTGATTTATCGCTTTTTTTGTAGCTATACAGAATTTGCTGAATTTCTCATAAATACAGCTATGCAAAATAAGGTACGGTAAAACCCTTTTATGAACTTCAACAAATTCTTCACAAGTTTCCGATATAACTCTATCTATAAAGGTAAACCCACCGATTCATTATAGGCGAGCCAACTGTGATGAGCGATGATTCTCAATAGGCTTACCTGCCTTTATGGCCTTATTGAAAGCTGCTATAACGGTTTCTGTAGCTTTAGATTTTCGACATACTTTACTTTGGATCTCCATTTGCTTCATATGCAAAGTTACAGAACCTAAACACATCGCATTAGATAGAGACTTGGGAGTAACCTCTTCAATTGATTCTCCTTCCACAAAAAAAATATTGCTGCCGGTAATGAATTACCTGGCAGCAATATAAAACTAACTTTCGGTTTATGATTAAATGGATTGCTCCTTCAATACATTATTGTTTGGGTAGTGTTATAGGAAATAACTTATTATCACGATGTTCGCGCATAACAATAGCCACCAACTCATCTACCACCTGAGGATTTTCTGAAGCTACGTCATTATCTTCGTGAATATCGGTAGCCAAATTGTAAAGATGAGGTACTCCTTTTTTTACCAATAGCTTCCAATCACCTTTGCGCACCGCGATCTGATCAGTCTCGTTAAACTCCCAATAAAGGAAATCATGTCTAGCTTGCGTTGCCTCATTGCCTGTTAAAGTAGGCAGAAATGATATACCGTCGAAGCCATCATTTTCAACCTTTTTATTGATGTATTTTTTAGGGAACTTCTTATCTTTTACCAACTCACAGAAAGTAGGCATTACATCATAAAAAGCCAATTGATGATCGTTAACTACGCCCTCGGCTACTTTTCCCGGCCAACGCGCAATGAAAGGTACGCGAATGCCGCCCTCTAAACACTGACGTTTACGACCTTGCAACTTGCCATCACGACCAAAGAAGGTTGGATCTGCCCCACCCTCTTCGTGTGGGCCATTATCGCTCGAGAAAATAATCAATGTGTTTTCATCCATTCCCTTCTCTTTAATTTTAGCAAGAATCTCGCCCACATAGCTGTCAAGACGGGTAATCATTGCGGCAAATTGCGCATGGGTATGTGTCACAGGATTATAACGCGATCCTTCGCTTCCGCCCCATGTCTTATCAACAAAGAACTTCTTTTTATAATGCTTTAATATCGAGTCATTGGGCTGCGCTAACTCTGCATGTGGCAAAGTATAACTAAAGAAGCCATAGAAAGGTTGCGAACCGTCTTGCTTATCAATCCAGCTCATAGCCTCTTGATGAATCATATCGGCTGCATACTGCGTACGATTGAAATATTCATCGCCAAACATCGGATAGTTGATGTTATCTTCTAAAATAACGCGCACGGTTGCAGTGTCTCCTTTTGATGTGCTATATCGATTCAAAAAGTTGGGATAATGCAAGTGGGCTTGATATTGGCAAACATAGCCATAATATTCATCAACTCCGCGTTTATCAGGCGTTGAAGATGAGCCTTCGTATCCGCCTGCCCATTTACCAAACATACCTGTGGTGTATCCGTTGTTTTTCATCACCTCGGGCAAGATAATATGATTTGGGTCATAGGGCTCTTGTCC
>JBOFCW010000035.1:0-8583 GCA_051646395.1 Bacteroidales bacterium | reverse complement strand
TTTCATTTCGCCATACAAGTAGAACACGTCTGCCAGAGGTTCCTCTTCGTAAGTGTTCAGGATTTGAGCTGCAGTCAGAGATGCTCTCTTATTCATCCGCATATCGAGTTTGCTGTCGAAACGGAATGAAAAACCTCTTTCCTGATCGTCGAAATGATGAAACGAAACGCCCAGATCGGCAAGCAAACCATCGATTCCCTCTACTTCGTGGTAACGAAGAAAATTGGATAAAAACCGGAAGTTGCTTCTTACGAATGTGAATCGATCATCGTTTAAGATGTTTTTTTCGGCATCCTCGTCCTGATCGAACGAATAAAGGTGTCCTTTTTTGCCCAGGCGGCGTAATATTTCTTTGCTATGGCCGCCACCTCCGAATGTAACGTCGACATACGTTCCTTCCGGTTGGATGTTCAATCCCGTCATACACTCTTCCAACAACGCGGGGATATGATAAACAGCTTCTTGCATATTTGCTTCGTCTTAGTTTTGTAACTCTATGTTTTTATGTAAAGGTAGGGATTATTCTGCTGAAAGTGTGGTTTAAACGCTCTTTTTTAGTAGAAAGTTATCAACAATTAAAATAGGTTATACAATGGGTTGTTCGCAGCCATTTAATTTCCAGGAAGCTATTAAATATTAAAAGGATTAACTTTGAAAAAAACAGGGGTAGGACAGGAGTTATCCGCGATAATTCCCTGAGCAGTTGAATTATTCCGCTATACCTGCGAAAAAGGAATGTTTTCTCCTGTTTTGGTGTCAAAACGCATTTTAGAACCTCAAAAGAGTATAAAAAAAATATTATAACGCCCGATTCCTGAAATTTAATGTATTTTTGTGGCTTGCATGAAATTATCAACACATTATGGATTCTGCCGTTTCGTTGCACATAGATATTGAGAAAGCAATAAAGAATAAGGCGCCCGAAACAGGACGTAAGATACCCGGTTTTGTTTACCGGTTTTTAGCTAATCTGATCTGTCAGGATCAAATGAATGAGCTACTTGTGCGTAACGGTAACCGTTACGGAGTAGATTTTGCCGACGGAATACTCAAAGATATGGAGGTTAAGGTTGTGATGGAAGGGGAAGAGAATATTCCCGCCGCCGGTAATTATATTTTCGCATCCAATCATCCATTAGGAGGACTTGACGGGATGGCTCTGGTGAAGATATTCGGAGATAAATTTGACAAAAAGGTTCGTTTTATCGTAAATGACCTTTTGATGAATATCCCGAACCTGGCCACGGTTTTCGTTCCGATTAACAAACATGGAAATCAGGGAAAAGAAAATGCAGCGTTGCTTAACGATGCTTTTTCTTCGGAAAATCAGATTCTGATTTTTCCTGCAGGGCTTTGCTCGCGACTCCAGAATGGCCAAATCCGCGATTTGGAATGGAAAAAAGCGGTTGTTGCCAAATCTGTCGAGTATCAGCGTGATATTGTCCCGGTTTTCTTTGAGGGTACCAATTCTTCGTTTTTTTACAGGTTGGGTTATTGGCGAAAGAAGTTGGGCATTAAAGTAAATCTTGAGATGGCCTTGTTGCCGAAAGAGATGTTTAAGAACACGCATAAGACATTTGTCGTACGCATCGGAAAACCCATTCCGTGGCAAACTTTTGATAAAAGTAAGTCGCAGAAAAATTGGGCCGAATATTTGAAGAATAAAGTTTACGAATTGCAACTACACTAATTATGGAAGAGATTATATCACCTGTTGATAAGGAGATTTTAAAATCTGAACTTACTGCCGAGCGTTTTTTGCGTTCTACTCGAAAAGGGAACAACGAAATTTATATATTCAAAGCTCAGGATTGTCCGAACCTGATGCTTGAAATCGGACGTTTACGCGAAATCGCATTCCGGCATGCCGGTGGCGGAACGGGTAAGTCTGCCGATATCGATGAATTCGATACGATGGAGGAGCCTTACTGGCAATTGATCGTATGGAATCCGGAAGATAACGAGATCCTGGGTGGATACCGTTATATCCTCGGGAAAAACGTGAAGATCGACGAAAATGGAGCTCCTGTATTGGCGACAGGTCATATGTTTGGTTTTTCAGATCAGTTCCTGAAGGAATATCTGCCACATACGATCGAATTGGGGCGTTCTTTCGTAACGCTTGAATACCAGTCGTCTCGTGCCGGGGCAAGAGGTCTTTTTGCATTAGACAATCTATGGGACGGATTGGGTGCATTGACTGTTGATAATCGTGAAATACGTTATTTCTATGGTAAGTTTACGATGTATCCTACATATTCACAGGCAGGTAGAAATATGATTCTCTATTTTCTGCAGAAGCATTTTCCTGACAATGACAATCTTGTTTTTCCATTTACGCCGTTGCAAACGGATATGGATGTAACCACCTTGTCGTCTCTTTTTCCGAATGATTCTTTCAAGGAAGATTATAAGGTGTTGAATCAGGAAGTGCGTAAACTCGGATATAATATTCCACCATTGGTGAATGCTTATATGAGTCTTTCTCCGACAATGAAAATGTTCGGTACCGCCGTTAATGACGAGTTCGGTGATGTCGAAGAATCCGGAATCCTGATTAAGGTGGATGAAATCGATTCAGAAAAGCGTGCCCGTTATATCGAGACCTACGAACGTTATGTCGAAGAGCGTAATGCGGTATTATTGGAAGAACCCTATTTGATTTAAATTTTTTATTTCAATATATTTTAAAGAGGCTATCAAAACTCATGCGAATGATTTTGATAGCCTCTTTTGTTTTTGCTCGGAAATCGGAAATAAAAGTGCTGCCGGAGTGCCTCTCCGCTGGAGACTCACATGTCCTCTGCGGAAGACTTATCTGTCCTCTGCGGAGACGCGATGAGTCTCCTGCGGGAGGACAACGGATCGGGTCTATGTGAACCTGGCTGATAAGAGCGGAGGGATGACTGTCTATTGCTTATGGAATTGGATGTAAACGTGACTTTTTGAAAGCAAAAGCAGTTTTAAATAAATAATTTGTTAATATATATGTATAATTAGCTATATAATTAATAAAATTGATTTCATTTGTGTATGATTTATTTTTTAACATCATGGTACAGATCTGCCATTTGTATAACTCTTTTTGGGTATCTCAACTTTAGGTAAGTTATGGCTATTTCATTTATATATAATTTGATTTTTAACATTAATGTATAAATGCGCCATTATATAACTTCGGTTGGGTATCTCAACTTTAGTTAAGTTATGGCGATTTCATCTGTGTATATTCTGTTTTGCCGGAATATTTGTTTTGGACCGGTAATTAAGCCATTGTTTGTTAGGAATCGTGTATTTGTTAATATTTTTATTTTTAAAGAATGCTCAAACAATTATGGAAACAATATAATTGCGAGGGAAATGAAAGGGCATTTACGGCACTGTTTACCTTATTGTCTTCTGATCTGTATGCCTATGGTACCGGATTGGGGTATAAGCACGATGATGTAAATGATGCTATACAGGAAGTGTTTATTAATCTGCATTGCAACAAGAACCTTACCATTCAGGCTGAAACCTTAAAATTTTATTTGCTTCGATCGGTAAAAAACAAACTGATCGATATGGAACGGGTGAAAAAAATTACGTCGCCCTGGGAAGAGCATGCGCATGAATTCGATTTGCAGCTCTCTATCGAAGAGGATTATATCCATCGGGAGAATATGGATCACATTCGCCGTCAGGTAAGCAGCGTGTTGGATCAATTGACCCCCCATCAAAAAGAGATTGTTTATTTGCGCTACATCGAAGGCCTAGAGTATGACCAGATCGCCGAATTACTGAATATGAACGTGCAGACTGTGCGCGGTCAGGTTTTTAAATCCATGCAAAAACTCAGGAAACTCAATCCTGCCGGACAAGCTCTCTTTTTTATGCTTTTGGGGTCGTTGCCGGGCTGAATAGAAGTTGTATAAACTTACATTCTGAAATTTTTTCTACTATTTCTGTTTTTATTTTCAAAAAAAGGGGATAAAAGAGATATCACATTCGTATATATAATGTAATTGACCCATAAATCGGAATTTTTCCGTTTAATCGGGGAGTTCTTCATTCTTACAAAAAAGAATCAAATATATAATGAGAGATATTTCTGAATTCACTGCCGTTGATTTTGTGTCCGATAAAGATTTTGTTCTCGCTTATTATAGCGGAGAAGTGGATCGCTATCGTCAGGAAGTGATCCGGATTGCTCCTGAGCGGGAAGCTGATTTGAACGAGGCTGTTGCGTTGATGCAGGGACTTCGTATACGAAAAAACGGCTATTCGGCAGAGGAGCTTGTTCGTCAGACTTTTCGGTTGGAGCAGACTTTACTGCAAGAGAAAAAGATACGCATCAACCGTCGCAATCGTCGCATTTATACCGGTATTGCTGCAATGGTTGCGTTGATCTTCTCGGCAGGTATCGTCTGGAGCGGTCTTTCTCAAACCGATGAATTGGCAAGTTTGGAACAGATACTTGCCTATAGCGAGGGAGAGATGACGGGTTCGGAAACACGGCTTTTTCACGCTGATCAATTGTTATCCTCTTCTTCGGCTGAAGAAGCGGTGGTCGGTGAAGATCTGATTGCGGGTAATGTGAAGCCGGCACAAACTGCTGAGCAACTGTGGTTGGTGGTTCCTTACGGAAAAAGAGCTTTGCTGACACTCGGCGATGGCTCGAAGGTTTGGGTGAATGCCGGTTCGGTCGTTTCGTATCCCACCCGGTTTGAAGGGAGTAAAAGAGAAATCTACCTGGATGGCGAAATCTATATCGAGGTGTCGCCGGATAAGCACAAACCTTTTGTCATTAAGACTTCCGAAATGGAAGTTTGCGTTTTAGGGACCTGTTTTAATCTGAATTCTTATAAAAATGAGAAGGAGAAAAGTGTCGTTCTCGTTTCCGGAAAGGTAGAGGTTTCGAGTCGCAATCACAAACCGGTCAAACTATTGCCGAATCAGCGTTTCGAGCGAAACGGTGATCTTGCGAAAGTTGAGCAGGTGAAGGCCTCCGATTATATTACCTGGAAAGAGGGTTATCTGCACCTCACACAGATGGATCTGGCTCAGATTCTCAAAAAAGTTTCCCGTTATTATAACATTCGCATCGATTCGGATCAGCCCTTGCATTACCCATGCAGCGGGCGGCTTAAGCTGACAGAGAATCCGGATGACGTGTTGGAAATGATCTCGGAAACAGCTCCCGTGAGGTTTGAGAAAACCGGAGATGGCTATCATGCCTATGACCTTAAATAAAGGACTGAAAGAATAAATACATAAACTATACGAATATTTCAAGCAGAATGAGTAAACCTGATTTATTAGGTAAGGGGATTCCTGTCCCTTTGCGAAGAAAAAATTTAAAGAAAATGGGCTTGGCAGCTTTGTTTGTCTTCCAAACGGGAGTTGCTTTTGCTCAGCCCAAAAACCTTACTATTACCCACCAGGGATCGTTGAAAGAGTTGTTTGCCAAAATTGAGAAAAACAGTGATTATCTGTTTTTTTACTATGATGGTTTGCTCGATAAACATGCTGCCATAGCAGTAAATATGAAGGAGGCTTCTGTTGAAAAAGTTCTGCAGCAGGCATTGAAGAACACTTCGCTTACCTATGTTATCAAAGACAACCAGATTGTCATTAAAAATAAAGAGGAACAGAAGAAACCTGTTACCAAAAAAGAGACAGCGAAAGAACGTCAGGTTACCGGTGTCGTGACAGATCAGAATGGCGAACCCGTTATCGGGGCGAATGTGATCGTGAAGGGGTCTAAACAAGGGACTGTAACGGATATCGATGGTCGTTTTGCTCTGGATGCACCCGAAAATGCTGTTTTACAGGTGAGTTATATCGGTTTTGCACAAAAGGAGGTGCCTACGCGCGACACTGATTTTTTTAACATCCGGATGGCGGAAGATGCGAAAGCGATCGACGAGGTAATCGTTGTGGCTTACGGTACGGCGAAGAAGTCTTCTTTTACCGGTTCTACTGCTGTCCTGAAAAAAGATAAGATCGAAAAGGTTCAGACATCCAATATCTCCAATGCCCTCGAGGGTGCCCTTGCCGGTGTGCAGGTGGTCGGTAGTTCGGGTCAGCCGGGCACAGGAGCTACGATTCGTGTGCGTGGTGTCGGTTCGATCAATGCCAGCTCTTCTCCTTTGTATATCGTAGACGGTGTTCCATTCGAAGGTTCGATCAACAGTATCAATCCATCCGATATCGAGTCGATGTCTGTTTTGAAGGATGCCGCGGCAGGAGCTTTGTATGGAGCCCGCGGTGCCAATGGGGTTATTCTGATCACGACTAAAAAAGGACAGAAAGGAAAGATCAACATTACGTTCGATGGAAAAGTGGGTGTCAACTCGGCAGGTATCCCATTGTATGACAAAATCGATAATGCAGGCGATTACTATGAGATTTATTGGGAAGCTTTACGTAATAAGATGGTGTTCGCCAATAACATGTCATACGGACAAGCTGGATTCTATGCCTCGAACAATCTGATATCGGGAGAGAGCGGACTGGTTTATAATGCCTATGATGTAGATCCGACTCGCGTAATCGATCCGTTGACAGGCCGTTTGAATCCGCTGGCAAATCAGCTTTATAATGACAGCTGGAAAGATGAGATGCTTAAAAGCGGTTTGCGTCAGGAGTATCAGATGACATTGTCGGGCGGAAACGACAAAAGCGATTATTTCTTCTCGCTGGGCTATCTCAATGATGAGGGTTATATCGCGGCTTCTGATTTCGAACGTTTTTCGGGACGTATGAACCTGAACCACTCTTTCAACAAGTGGTTGAAAGTGGGTGGTAACATGAGTTACGCGCATACGACTACGAATGCACCTTCAACAGGTTCTGCAAGTTCGGTGAGTATGTTCTCTTTTGTAAATGATATCGCACCAATCTATCCGGTATATATGCGCGATGAAAACGGAGGGCTGATACTGGACGAAAACGGGAATAAGATACCTGACTTCGGTGAGAAAGAGAGTGATAAACGACCTTTCAATCCGCAGGCCAATCCGCTGGGAACACAAACGCTCGATTTGAACGAAACCATGTTTTCAACTTTCAGCGGACGTGCCTATGCGGAAGTGACCTTTATGAAAGGGCTTGATTTCAAAGTGAATTTCGGATACGACGAAATGAACGGGAAGGGTACCTTTTCGATGAATCCGCGCTACGGCCAGGGAGCTTCCGAACAGGTAGGCGGATCATTGACCAAATCGGTGAGTCAGACCCGTTCATTCTATCAGAATACGTTGTTGAATTATTCTGGCGAATTCGGAAAACATGGCGTGGAAGCGATGCTCGGTCATGAATCGACCTGGCGCGGTAAAACCACGCAGAGCGGAAGCAAGCGTAAGTTTTTCCTCGACGAGACGACAGAGCTCAATGGAGCGATCATCTATCAGTCGCTTTCGAGCGAAGCGTCCGATTATGCGGTCGAAGGATATCTTTCCCGTTTGAACTACAACTATGATAACCGTTATTATGTGTCGGGAAGTTACCGTCGCGACGGTTCTTCACGCTTCAAGAAAGAAAACCGTTGGGGTAATTTCTGGTCGGCCAGTGCATCGTGGCGAATTTCACAGGAAAAGTTTATGCAACCTACAAGCGGTTGGCTCGACGACCTGAAATTGAAAGTCAGTTACGGTACGCAGGGTAATGACAATGTGAGTGGTGACGTTCCTTACCTGACCTTGTATTCAGTAGATAATAACAACGGCGATTTCTCGCTGACGCAGATTACACAGGGGAATGACAACATCACATGGGAAAAGAACCATAATTTCAATGCCGGTTTCGAAGCGCGATTCTTTAATAAACTAAACGTTACGCTCGAATATTTCAACCGTAAAACCCTTGATTTGCTATTCATGGTGCCACGTGCTCCGTCGACCGGGATCAATTCGGTACCCGAAAACGTGGGGGATATGCGGAATCAGGGATTCGAGCTGGATTTGGATTACCAGGTCGTGAATACGAAAGACTGGTCTTTCAACGTAGGATTAAACGCCACGCACTTCAAAAACACCATTCTTAAGTTGCCGGCAAACAACCGTGAAAACGGAATCATAACCGGAAACCGGCTGATGCGCGAAGGGGCTTCGATCTATAACCTGTATATGTTCGAATATGCCGGAGTCGATCCGGAAAACGGTGCGGCTCAGTATTGGGCAGATGTAGTGAAGGACGGCGAAACGACACGCGTGAAAGTAAACAATACCGATCGTGCTACTCGCTATGAGGTGGGATCCTCAATTCCTGATTTGTATGGTGGGGTAAACTTTTCTGCCCGTTACCGCCAATGGGATTTGAGCGTGATTACGAACTACCAGATCGGAGGTCAGCTGATTGATGCGGATTATTTGATGGCAATGGGTGATCCGAAAACCGGATACAATTACCACAAAGACATTTTCAACCGATGGACGCCGGATAATCGCTATACCGACGTGCCTCGTCTTCAGGATGGAAACTCGGCTCAGACCGGAGTGGTTTCTACCCGCTTCCTGACTACGGCCTCTTATTTTAATCTGAAGAACGTATCGTTCGGATACACGTTCGATCGCAACCTGCTTCAGCGTATCGGAGTGGAAC
>JBOFCW010000028.1:0-4693 GCA_051646395.1 Bacteroidales bacterium | reverse complement strand
CGACAAGGGCTGAAGCTTATTTATTCTTTCAAGAAAAGCTGCGGGCAACGATCCGTTTGAGAATGCAACATTGGCAAAGCGGGCGGTCGTGATCGGGTAAAGCTGAGAGTAAGACATAATCATCTCTTCCATGATTTTCTTACTACCTCCCATGATATTCACCGGATTGGCAGCTTTATCTGTTGAAACGCAGAAGAAGTGTTTTGGTGGATAGCTGATCATCAGATCCAGCAGTTTACGAGCTCTGATCACATTATTTTCAAGTAGTGCTTCTACCGAATAACGATCCTTCTCGCTTCTCACATGTTTATGAGCAGAGAAGTTGGCAACGATATCAAAACCACCGCGTTTGATGAACATCTTCGTGAAAACCGGATCGGCATAGCTCATCGGATAAGTTACAAAGTCATCCGGAACGGGCAGTGTTTCGTCGCATCGTAAATCACGGGTTAGCTCAGCAAGTCCGTTTTCATTGATATCAACAACAATAAGACTTTTAGGGCTGAACGGTAGTAAAGCTCGTATAAATGAGCTGCCTATAGTACCGGCTCCACCGATAACCAGCACACTTTTATCTTTGATTTCAGAACTTAGCGTTTCTCTGTTGCTGTTAATATCTTCCATAAACATGCTTTGGGCACGTTTGGTTACATATCCCGCAATAAACTGATCTAATTGAAACATATCGGTTACTGTTTTTTATTCAATGCATATCTTTCGAAAGCATCGATGAATGAACCTGGCGTTGTATTATATATCTTCGAATTCCATCTCTTCGAAACGTCTTCGATAACGCGGTACATTTTAAAGATTATATATTGATGATATAATATCTGATAGAGCGGGTAAGATGCATATTGTGTCTTATCCGTTTTATCACTCTTTCCATTATCATAGAAATGGGTGAAATTCATAATCACCCGGTTATCGTCCGAAATCCCGATATCGTGAATCCAGGAATGTTCAGCTCCTGAAAGATAGATGTTTTTGAATCCCATGCGCAGAGCCGTCATTAATGCGGGTATTAACACATTGTGCGGACGCGGTACGCCTAACCCTTTACGGAAAGCCCAGCTGCAAAACCAGTCCGGACCTTCAACCGGAATCGTATTATGTGGAAACACCCGTATATGTTTGTTCTTTCTGACTAAGTTTTGCCAGTTTTTGGATTTAAAGGCATCAGCAGGCATAAACAATATCAGGTCCCAGTCGGTTTTACTGACCAATGCGTGAAACAATTTTTCTTCTTTATCTTTATGCAACCAGAATACCGGATCAGCAACCAGATAGTAATCCGGTTTTACTACTTCAAAATAGTTTGAACAGGCACTGAAGTTTACCATTAACCGGGATTTGTCAACCCAGAAGTCGGCATGATCCTCAATCATATTTTTAAATGAGGGGCCGTTGCCGAAAATAATAATTGAATCATTCTCGCTGTTTCGTTCCGGAGTCGGTATATCCTTCTTACCAAGAAAGAGAATCCGGATGAGACTGATGAAAAATCCAAACCATTTTTCTGAAAATGACTTTAATAAATCGCGTTTCGATCTCATATTTTACCTTAACTTTCGTATTTTTAGCAAAGATAAAATATTTCAATAAAGGGTTTCGAAAAACTCCTTTTTTCTATTCTTTGTTTATGAATATTTGATTAAGTCAGGAACTGTTTGTTACTTTGCATCCGGAAATTTGGGGGTGCTTTTTCACCAGGTGGTGTAAAGGCTGAGAATATACCCTTTGAACCTGTCCGGATAATGCCGGCGTAGGGAATAAGTCACACGTGTGACCGTCTGACGGTGCGCACACATATCCTCTCCTTTTTTGCTCTCCCTTTTTCATCCACTTATGTTTAACCGGTTTCAATATAAATCTGTGTCTGTTTGCACCGGATTGGTAGTTATACTGATATTGAAACCACTCAACCTTGTACATAATGAAAAAGGTTTTACTATTTATTTCTGCACTATTTGCAGGACATTCCCTTAGCTATGCGCAACAGGGTGTCGCAAAACGCGACACTTCCCGATTTTCAAATAACGTAGCTCTTGATGAAGTTGTGGTAACTGCTACAAAAGCAATGAAAGGTACTCCGGTAGCCTATACCAACTTTTCGAAAGAACAGATTGCTGAACGAAATTTCGGACAGGATGTGCCTTATCTTATTTCACAGACTCCATCGGTTATTGTAACGTCTGATGCCGGAACAGGTATCGGTTATACCGGTTTTCGTGTACGCGGAACGGATGCAAACCGTATTAATATTACGGTGAACGGTGTTCCGATGAATGATTCCGAATCGCACACCGTATTCTGGGTAAATATGCCCGATTTCGCTTCTTCTGTTGAGAATGTACAGATTCAGCGTGGTGTGGGAACTTCAACCAATGGAGCTGCTTCATTTGGTGCAACAATTGCTATGCAGACTCAGGGCATGTCTTACAAACCTTATGCTGAGGTTTCTACGGCAGGAGGTTCTTTCGGTACTTTCAAAACGACAGGGAAAGTAAGTACCGGACTGCTGAAAAATAAGTTCGTTTTCGATGCACGTGCTTCGCACATTCAGAGTGACGGATTTATCGACCGTGCTTCGGCAAATATGAACTCCTATTTCGCTTCGGGAGCTTATTATGGCGACAATACCATGATTAAGTTTCAGACTTTCGGAAGTAAGGAAAAAACGTATCAGTCGTGGAACGGAGTTTCTTCTGATAAACTGAAGACTGACCGCACGTTCAATTCATGTGGTATGTATACGGATGAAAACGGCGTAACTCGTTTTTACGATAACCAGACGGACAATTATCAGCAACAGCATTATCACCTGATGGCTACACAGCGCGTTGGTGACTACTGGAATATGAATGCTACACTTCATTATACACGTGGTAAAGGGTATTACGAAGATTACAAGCCAAACTCAAAGTTCGGATCGTATAAACTTCCTGCTTTTACGGACAATGATGGAAATGAAATCAAGCGATCAGACCTTGTTCGTCAGAAATGGCTTGACAACCACTTCTATGGGGCAGTTTACAGTGCGAACTACCGCAAGGATAACTGGCATCTTACTTTAGGTGCGGCAGCCAACAAATACGATGGGTCTCACTATGGGAAAGTGATCTGGGTAAAAAACATCATGAATCTGGATCCCGATCATGAGTATTACCGCAGCAATGGTGATAAACTTGACTATAATGCATTTGCCAAGCTAAATGTTATGCTGACAAAAGGACTTAACGGATATGTCGATTTGCAGTACCGCGGTATTGATTACCGTATGAAAGGTGAAGATGATAAAGCCGGCATGCTGGATATTCACAAAAACTATAACTTCTTCAATCCGAAATTAGGTCTGAACTATGCTTTTGCGAAGAATCATAACGCATTCGTTTCATTCTCTATTGCAAATCGTGAACCGAACCGGAACAACTTTACCGAAGCAGCCGAAAACGAACGTCCGACTTACGAAACGCTTTACGACTATGAGGCGGGATACGAGTTCCGTACCGACCGTTTTCATGTTGGAGCGAATCTGTATTTTATGGATTACAATAATCAGCTGATCCTGACTGGTAAAATCAGTGAAATCGGCGAAGCCCTGACATCAAATATCAAAGACAGTTACCGTACGGGTATCGAACTGATGGGAGGTGTACGTATTACTAACTGGTTGAACTGGGAAGGAAACGTGACGCTTAGTCAGAATAAAATTAAGAACTTTACGGAGTTTGTTGACGACTGGGATACTGGTGAGCAGATCACAAAGCATTACGACAAAACCAATATTGCTTTTTCTCCGAATGTTATAGCCAACAGTATATTCAGCTTTGGCTACAAAGGGTTTAGTGCAGCATTCAACTCGTCGTTTGTCGGTCGTCAGTATATGGATAATACATCCTCGGCTGACCGTTCGATAGATCCTTACTTTGTGAATAACATTCGTTTCGGTTATACTTTCAAGCCGAAGTTTATGGAAACGATTACTGTTGATTTCACGGTTAATAACCTGTTCAACGAGCAGTATGAGACAAACGGATGGGTTTACTCTTATTTCGAAGGTGGTGTTCGTAAAAAAGACGACGGATATTTCACTCAGGCAGGAACAAATTTTATGGGACGCCTGGTTATGCGATTTTAACAGATAACAGAATAATGTTCCGGAAAGAGAATCAACTCTCTCCGGAACATTATATTTTTGTACAAAAAAAGAGAAACGATGGAATTAGCTTTGGAGATTTTCGGAGTATTGACCGGATTATTATATCTGTATTTAGAAATAAAGCAAAAATCCATCATGTGGATTGTCGGACTGATAACCTCTTTTGTATATGTCTTTGTGTTTTTTCAGGCAAAGTTTTATGCAGATATGGGACTCAATGTTTATTATGTACTCATCAGTGTGTATGGTTTGGTTAAGTGGAACCGTAAGACTGCTGAGGAGGTAAAGCTCACCTCTGATGAGATCGTTTATATTAGACTGACTCCTGTTTATTTCGCCGGACTGTCTGCTGCATTTGTCGTTCTTTATTTTGGAATGGCTCATATTCTGGAGTCGTTTACCGATTCGCCGGTGCCATATGGAGATGCTTTAACAACTTCGCTGGGTATTATCGCAACATGGATGTTGGCTAAACGAATTATTCAGCATTGGATTGTCTGGGTTTTTGTAAATGCGTTCGCTGTTTATCTT
>JBOFCW010000027.1:0-3029 GCA_051646395.1 Bacteroidales bacterium | reverse complement strand
TTTTCGCGATCTTCATCATCTACAACGATGATGAGATTTCCTTTTCGAATCTCTTCAATCGCTTCTTCTATTGTGTTAAGTTTGAATTCACTCATATCGTCAGATAGTTTTTGTATCCACTAGTAAATGTAATAATTCCTTGTTGTTTTTAATCACTTCACGCAGCGCTTTCAGACGTTGGTAGCGTTTAAGTAATGCAAACAGGTAATAAGGTATGCTAAACGGCAAAAGCAGGGCAATCAGAATTCCGGCCCATTTGCTTTCAACCGGCGAGTTAAAGCTCATTTTGAACAACACCGGCGAATCGGATAATTTCTTCAGGAATGCGTAATTGTCCGAATTGCTTGCTGCTTCAAGCATGATGTTGTATCTGACCACAATCTCTTCCAGTCCTTGCGGAGTGTGTCGGTTTGTGTAGAAATTTATAAAGTTGATGCTTCGTTTGTCTGCAGATGCTTTCAGATAATTCTCACAAAGCATGTTCACTTGTTCTATATCGTTACGGATCTCCGCGTTATTCAGCGTTTCGATAATCACTTCTTTACGCAGGAAGTGTCTTTTTTTCTGATATCCGATAATATTGCGCAGCACGTCGGCGTAGACTTCCATATTGAATAAAACCGAATCGTTTGCCGCCTTAATTGTAAAGAATACACCCAGCGGAAGTAAGAATGCCGAACTCAGCCATACCCCTTCCCATACCGGCCACTGGCCATCACGTGCGAATTTATAACCGGCCGTATCGATAATATAATAAACGATAAAAAGAAATACGGAAATAATCACCGGCATACCCAATCCACCTTTTCGGATAATTGCACCGAGGGGAGCGCCGATAAAGAAGAACAGAAGGCAGGCGATCGAGAGTGTGAATTTTTTATGCATCTCGATTTCATGTCTGCGGATCACTTTGCTTTCGTCTTGCTGCATACTCTTTTTGAACATATAGTCTTGTTCGATGGAGCTGGATTTTGATGCTGCTTTGGTCAGGATGCCTTGCTTTTCTTTCAATGAAGCATCGGCCATGACGGATTCAGGCGTCGGCATAAGAATGGTTGCCGGTATTTTCAGAATAGAATCGGATGAGGCTTCGGCCAATGAATTTTTGAAATAGGTATTCTTCTTTAATGTAGTTGAATAGGAATTCGCAACAGAGTCGCTGCGCAAGGTAAGAGAATCGATTGAGCCTTGCAGCTCTTTCATATTTTTACCGATGTATTGGTTTGACATGAAAGATTCGTCCATGCGGTTGAAGTTCGCGTCAAATTCAATCAGGATCTCTTTTTTCTTAAAGGTTTCGCGTCGATAAGGCACATTGCTGGCTGCCGTACGCTGGTCTTTCAGGTTTTCAAATGATTCGCCATCCCACAGTGTAAGAAAAAGAAATTGTTTGTCGTCGGTCATTTTCAGCTTGCCCGAATCGGCTACGATCACAGCTGCATCCTCAAAACTCCCCGAAAGATTATAGATCATCACATCATATAGCATCCCCGTTTCATGATTCTTATGCTTGACGAAAAGATTATATCCTTCGATCTCTTTGTAAAATACCCCTTCCGGAATATCCAGCTCGGGCGACTTGTGCCGCATTGAGAATAGCAAAGAGTATAATTTTACCTGCGAGCGGGGAAGTATTTCATTCTGAAAGAAAAATGCACCCACAGCAATGATGGCGACCGTAACGATAAGCGGTCGCATGATTTTGATCAGGGATACCCCGGCTGCTTTCATCGCAAGTAGTTCCAGGCGTTCTCCCATGTTTCCGAACGTCATCAGAGATGCCAACAAGATGGCAAGGGGCAGGGCCATGGGCGCAAGAGATAGCGCCGCGTAAAAGAATAATTCAAACAGAACATTTATCTCCAGTCCCTTTCCGACCATCTCGTCTACGTATTTCCACAGAAACTGCATCAATACGATGAAAAGACAAATTAAAAAGGTCATGCAAAAAACCGGTAAAAATGTCTGAAGTATAAAGGTGTAAAGTCTTTTTATGCGCAACATATCTAATTAGATTGTACGCAAAAGTAATGTAAAAAATTGAATTTAAAATTCCAATTCTTTATCAGATTCCTAATTTCCTTTTCAGATTGTCGATTTGTGTATTCCATAGGTCGACCGAATCATCTCTTTCTTCGGGATATGCGTAGTCTGTAACTTCGAGAACAGTATTACCCGTCAGTTCCAGCTGATGGATACGAAACTCGAAATAGGTCTTTATCGATTCCGTTTCATCCCATCTGAACCGGATAAAAACTCCCGAACGGCAGCCTACCTGTTCTGCTTCCTGGGGCATCTTATTCCAGATGAATGTGTATTTCTTTCCAGACAGCAACACGTCGTCGGCAAACCAGTTTGCCAATCCGTGGGCCGTTGCGATATAATTCCACAATACGGATGGAGAAACGCTTTTAAGGGTATATTCGACATTAAATTTTTCTTTGATCATGGTTTTTACTTTGATTTTAGGTGATTGCTACAAAAAATAAATTCGAATAGAAACAAAGATAAAATTATATATCAACTTTCATTCATATCTGGTTATTTTTTCTTCATTCGTGTGTGATTTATTTTAAACTGAGTTGTTTTTTATTTTTGAAATGTAATTACCGGCATTTGTCGGGCTTATATTCTATTTTACCGTCGTCTTCTTTTTGAGAACAACAAGTATGATGATTTTTTTTTTATTTTTTTCTGGAGCTAATTTGTTGATGTTTAAGGGGGAGGCCAGATGCGCTACCGGCGGTAGTGAAAAAAATGTTTCCGAAAGTTTTGGGAATTAAAAATTAGCACTATCTTTGCATCGCAATCGGGAAAAACAACGGTTGTTAAGGATGGCGAGATAGCTCAGTCGGTTAGAGCGCATGATTCATAATCATGAGGTCCCGAGTTCAATTCTCGGTCTCGCTACTTAAAAAAGGCAGTTAGAAGTAAAATTCTGACTGCCTTTTTTTATTTTGGAACACACATTTTGCACACAACCCGGGATCAGGAATAGCGTTGAGAATCTTTCTTTTGAGTATCTGAAC
>JBOFCW010000003.1:0-9564 GCA_051646395.1 Bacteroidales bacterium | reverse complement strand
TTTTCGGTCAAAGACGCTTTTCTGAAAGAAGTTATTGCCGGGGTTCCGGCAAATCAGGGGTTGTGGGTTCATACCGCCGGAAGTATCCCAATGGACATCTTCTGTGGACATTCCTCTCGTTTCGGAGTCTTTTACCCTTTGCAAAGTTTCAGTAAAAACAGAAAACCGGAATTCTGTAATATACCGTTTTTTATCGAAGCGAATAAAAAACAGGATGCCGACGCATTATTTGAAGCGGCCTGCCGGATATCCCAAAAAGTTTATCGTGCTGATTCCGAACAACGGAAGTATCTTCATTTAGCTGCTGTATTCGCCAACAATTTCTCGAATCATCTATTTGCAATCGCTTCCCAACTAATGGCAGATCATCAACTACCTTTCGATGCTCTCAGACCACTAATTGCTGAAACAGTAGCTAAAATCGAGACGATGGAACCCGCAGCCGCTCAAACCGGACCTGCCGTAAGATATGACGAAAACATAATGAACAAACAAATAACGATGCTTGAAGATGAAAATCTGAAAGAGATTTATAGGCTCTTGAGCAAAAGTATATACGAATATTCAAAAAAAAGATAACCTAATTATGGGAGCTATAAACTTCGACCTAACGAAAATAAAAGGACTGGTGTTTGATGTGGATGGAGTTTTGTCATCAGATATGATTCCTTTGCATCCGAATGGAGAGCCGATGCGCATGATCAATATCAAAGATGGATATGCTTTACAACTTGCCGTAAAACAAGGATTCGAAGTTGCAATCATTACCGGAGGTAACACGGAGGCTGTCTATAAAAGATTTGCAGCATTAGGAATCCAACACCTGTATCTGGGAGCTAAGATTAAAAAAGTACAGTTTGCTCATTTTTTGGAGCAAACCGGACTAGATGCATCACAAGTGATGTATATGGGAGATGATATACCTGACTACGAAGTAATGTCGCACGTAGGACTTGCTGCATGTCCGGCAGATGCAGCCGCTGAAATCAAACAAATCAGTACATATATCTCCCCAAAAGAAGGTGGAAAAGGTTGCGCAAGAGACGTGATCGAACAAATAATGAAAGCCCATTCGAAATGGATGGATGGACAGGCTTTCGGATGGTAATTTTAAAACAACAAACGATGCTCAATAATCTGGATAAATATAAAATTTTATTAGCAAGCAATTCTCCCCGCAGACGCGAATTACTTGGCGGACTGGATATCAATTATGAAGTAACAGCTCTGCCCGATGTTGATGAATCCTATCCCGATGATCTTAACAAAGAGGCAATTCCTCTATATATTGCGAAGCAAAAAGCCTCAGCATATGATATGCATATGCAGGAGGACACACTACTTATTACCGCCGATACGATCGTATGGTCTGATGGGTTGGTTTTAGGCAAACCTGCTGACGAAGCAGATGCCCGACAAATGCTCCATACATTATCAGGAAAAACCCATCAGGTAATTACCGGCGTATGCATTCGCTCGAACGAAAAAGAATATGCTTTCACGTGCTCTTCTGATGTTACGTTCTGCCAGCTTTCACCGGAAGAGATAGAATACTATATCAAAAAATACCAGCCCTTCGATAAGGCAGGCTCCTATGGTATTCAGGAATGGATCGGGTATATCGGTGTAGAACACATCAACGGAAGCTATTTCAATGTAATGGGTCTTCCTATCCAAAAACTTTATAAAGAGCTGCAAAAATTCTGATTTCAGATTTTCGCTTTCATAAAAAAACGCATTCGAAAGACTCATTTTTCTTTCGGATGCGTTTTTTATTAGTTATGTAACCCAACGTTATTTTTTTGAAGGAATCGTAAAGACAAACAACCGTCCGCTTGAAAAATCAGGAACATATAGTTTATTCCCGTTCAAAGTCAACATTTGAGGAGATTGAAGTATTTTTTCAGGCAACAACAATTTATTATCACCCGTTGCCATATCTATACTACGTAACTGACCATTGATATTATCTGTATAATAAACCATTCGGGTTTTCGAGTCGTATTGTATACCACAATAATACCCCGGCAAACTTTCAAGTTTATAAAGAGATGGATTCACATCTTTCGTATTCAGCACCATATAAATGGCATTTTGCTTTCCGATCGAGTCATTTTGGGGATAAGAACAAACGTACAGAGTATCTTTATACGCGGTCATTCCATTAGGTCCCGAAACCGTCGGCAAGAAAATTTCCATCGTTGAATTAGCCACTTCTGACAGTTGATTAATTTGCGTACGGTAAATCAGGCCTGCATCCATTACTGAAGCATATAACAAGCTATCTTGCATCTGTATCGCCAGGTCACTTACAAATAGGTTACCTGCAGGCAACTGCATAATCTGGGGAGCTTTTGTCAGGTCAGACATGTCAAAAACCTGAATACAATTTACATCTGCAACAAAAAGCCGGTTTCCCATCACAGCCATTCCTTTCGGTGCCATCAACGTTCCGGCAGGAATATATTCAGAAAGCACACCATCTTTCAATTGCATGATATATCCGGTTTTCTCAACATTAAGCGGATCCGGTGTCGTGCCTCCATAATTGGAAATCAGCAGTCGATCTCCTGCCCACACTGTTCCATAACAATATTTCAGTCCACTTTGGTATACCGTATCGGCAACCCAAGTACTATCCGTCTTTGCATATGCCTCTTCAGCTTGTTTTTCTGTCTTATATCCCTTGCATCCCACAAAAGCCAGCAAAAGTCCTATAAACATCAATCCTTTTTTCATAACCAATCCTTTAAAATTATATTTAATTCTTTTTCATTATTATCTGAATAAATAACAACTAAAAGATAGGTTAGTTCAGCTATGAGCAAAACATATTCTCATTAATTTCAGAATGAAATCGACATAACTCACTAAAGTTTAGATACCTGACAAAGGTTATATAAATGGCGCATCTGACTTTAATGAAAAAATAAAATATATACAGATGAAATCGCCATAACTCACCTAAAGTTGAGATACCCATCAGAATGTATATAGATGGCGCATTTATACATTAATGTTAAAAATCAAATTATATATAAATGAAAAAAGCCGCTTTGAATTGGAACTCAAAGCAGCCTTCTAGTTTAGAGTATCTTCAACTAACTATCGTTTGATTTTTAGAATAAAGAAATAAGATTAAATAGCATTGATCAGAAACACAAACCAAGACGGAAACCTATATTATTAAGATTATCGATACTTCCGTTCAAAAGGTGTCCTTTATTGGTTGAAAAGCTATAATAAAGAGCGATATGAGCCCCTACTTTTTGTCCCTCTCCAAACCAAACATTTGTACCTATTTCTGGAGAAAGATAAAATCCCCATGTTTTTTCACGAGCCTGATAAGCCGAAAAATAAGATGTCATTTTCGCATATTCCGCACCTAGTTTCAGTCCAAAATAAGGATCGAAAATGCCCTGATCCATTAATTTATAACGCACACCTACCCCAAAAGGCAGCTGATACAATGATCGTTGCTGATTAATTGTCACACTACTTGTAGAGGATACGATTGTTTGAGTCGGAACATACTTGTGATTAGTACTAAATGACAGGAATAACCCAACCCCCAATTTCGGCGTAACATATTTACCCAAATCAAAGTTCATACCCCAACCACTGGCTTTTTTTGCAAAATCATTTCCGGTCGGAGCATTGAATTGCCAATCAATATTTAAATATCCAAAGTCGTTCTGAGCCAATCCTTTCATGGGTAAGCAAAGAAGAATGGCGATAAGAGCCATGAATGATATCTTTTTCATCTGTATATATTTTATTTTTTACACTAAAGTCAGATGCGCCATTTATATACCCTTTGTCAGGTATCTCAACTTTAGGTGAGTGATGGCGATTTCATCTGTATATATTTTATTTTATAAAACCAATTTATTATTTCGCAGCAGGTGCAGGCGTTGTCTTAAGATAAGCTGACTGAACAAATGCCTGATTGACAGACGAAACAGCCTGATTCACATCAATAGAATTCAGATTATAGATAAACCCACTGATAAAAGAACTCCATACTACAGTAGGCTTAGGTGTCGTTGTGCTTTCTTTTGTCGTGCTGTTTGCCTTTTTCAAGTCAATAAGCTCACCTAAAAGCGTACCAGTCGTGAATGAATAAGTGATAGGATAAGGATAATACCAGTTCCAATTGGGACCATACCAACCGTTCCACCAATAACCGGGTTCCCAGTAATACGGATAATCCCACCAATTAGTAAGATAACGGGTCTCTTCTATAAAACTTAGCTGTAATCCCAAATCAGCCTCCGTTTTATCATCAACTTTCTTAAAACCTCTTTTTTCCATATTCGAAACATACGCATCGATAATTTTTGAGGCAGCATTCGATTCTTCACTTTTAAGGTAGGTTTTCTTGTCACTATTTCCTACGATCAGAATACTATCCGGAATATAAAAGCTTTTGAAGGTATCAAAACTGACATTCTTATCATGCTGCGTATATACCATATATTGATCCTGCACTTTATCCAGATCAGGATCTTTTTCACAAGAGGCAAAAATTGCCAGGATTGCCAGTAAAGCAAAAAATGTCTTTTTCATATGCACGAAATGTTTTATGTTATGTATAGTTATAACAAATAAACCGGCCCGATAAACATGAATTAATATTAAAGTCTATAAATGTTTCACACCATTTATTTATTTAAATCAAATTTGATTTATATCTAATTTTATTTTTGACATAAATGTATAAATGCGCCATTAAACACAATAAAAAAAGGCCGGCAAATGCCGACCTTAAATTAGTTTATCGAAAAAAACAGAACCAGACATAATTATGGCTACCCAGACGTTTGTTTAATCATTGCGTGTCGAAAGATGCCATTATATACATATGGTCAGGTATCTTTATTTTAGGTGGGGTTTGGCGATTTCATCAGAATATACTGCACGTGGAAGCACCCGACAGTTATACTGACAAGCCATGATCTCTCCATAAGCACCCGCACTACGTAAAGCAATCAGATCTCCGCGTTTTGTAACGGGGAGAACTTCTTCTTTCCCGAAACAATCAGAGGATTCGCAAATAGGACCTACGACATCATATTTCTGATCCGGACCATTCGATGTCAGATTTTGAATCACATGATGTGCATCGTAAAGCGCCGGACGAATCAAGTCAGACATACCCCCGTCTACGATTACGAATTTCTTATTGACACCCTCTTTCACATAAAGCACGCGGGTAATCAATGAACCACATTGACAAATAACAGAACGACCTAATTCGAAATGCACTTCTTGCCCTTTACGCAAATTGAGATGCTCATGAAATATCGCGAAATAAGTTTTAAAATCAGGTATCGGATTCAAATCGGGATGTACATAATCAATTCCCAGACCTCCGCCAACATTAATCACCTTTACATGAATATCTTCCGACTCAAGCTTATCCTGCAACTCATTAACCCGACTACAAAGGGCCTCATAAGGACTCAAATCCAGTAATTGCGAACCGATATGGAAATGCAGACCGATCAGTTCGATATGGCGCAGCGTTTTCAAACGCGCAATCACATCATCAAGAAGCTCCAGGCTAATCCCGAACTTATTCTCATTCAATCCGGTCGTTATGTAATGATGTGTATTTGCATCCACATCCGGATTGATACGCAAAGCAATGCGAGCCGTCATATTTTTAGCGGCTGCCAATTCTTCAATCACCTCAAGTTCAGCAATCGACTCTACGTTAAAACAAAAAATTCCGGATTCCAGTCCTAAGTTTATTTCCCAGTCTGCCTTACCGACCCCTGCGTAAACAATTTTTCCGGGATCAAAACCTGCATCAAGCGCAGCCTGAATCTCGCCACCGCTAACACAGTCGCAACCCAGTCCGTTCTCACGAATTTGTCTCAGCAAACGATTATTCGCATTCGCTTTTACTGCATAATGCACATGAAAATCAGGATACTGTCCTGACTCTTTATTTATCGTATCCAACGTATCTTGAAATAACTCCGTGTCATAATAATAAAAAGGAGTCTGCAACTTCGTCAGCTCATCAATAGGAAAAATCGTTTTCATCTGTATATAATTCAATTTTTAACATCAAGGTCAAATGCGCCATTTATATACCTTATGCTCGTTACCTCAGCTTTAGGTGAGTTATGGCGATTTCATCTGTATATAATTTATTTTTTTACATTTCGGTGCCATTCCGATATAAATATATAAACGACCAGACGAGGATCAGGTTTAAAAAAGACGCAAAGATTGTTATCCTTGCGTCTTTCATATCAGGCAAACTGTCGGTCAGTTTTTCTTAATTGTTGTTGAACAAGTTATCACTCAAGGCCTGCAATGCCGCTTTTTTATCTGCAGCTGTAACCAAGATAGAGATGTTATAATTGCTTCCTCCGTATGAAATCATACGAACAGGGATATTTTTCAATGCTTCAACCACTTTGGCTTCAAAGCCAAGATTCTGCCATTGCAAATCACCCACTACGCAGATGATCACCATGTCCTCATCAACAGAAACAGTTCCGAATTTCTTCAGATCATCCAGTATCTCAGGAAGATGGCGTTTATTATCGATTGTCAATGACACGCCCACTTCAGAAGTAGTCACCATATCGACCGATGTCTGATAAGTTTCAAAGATTTCGAACACTTTGCGCATAAATCCATGCGCCATCAACATACGCCCCGATTTGATTTTGATTGAAGTGATTCCGTCTTTCGCCGCAACCGCTTTGATTTTTTTCAATTCAGTTTCATTCGAAATCAATGTTCCGGGCGCACTCGGCTCCATTGTGTTAAGCAATCGAACCGGAATATTATTCAGTTTGGCCGGCGTAATACAAGTCGGATGCAGGATTTTTGCTCCGAAATAAGCCAATTCTGCAGCTTCTTCAAAGTGAAGCTGACGGATAGGCGCTGTATTATCCACATAGCGTGGATCATTATTATGCATACCATCAATATCCGTCCAGATCTGAATCTCGTCCGCATTGATAGCAGCTCCGATCAAAGATGCCGAATAATCACTACCACCGCGCTGCAGATTATCGATCTCACCATAAGCATTACGGCAAATATAACCTTGTGTGATGTAAATATCCTGGTCCGGATATTGAGATAAAAGCTGCGTCAATTTCTCACGGATATAAGCCGGATCGGGCTCAGCGTTTTTGTCCGTGCGAGCATATTCCAAAGCCGGCAAAAGAACAGATTTCACTCCGTTTTCAAGAAGATACAGATTAAACATCATGGTAGACATCAATTCTCCCTGAGCCAATACTACTTTCTCTTCAAACAACGTGAAAAGATCTTTTGTAAACGAGCGAATATAATCAAAGTTAGATTTGATGGCATTTCTTGCCTGAGTCTTGTATTCGTCTGTAGCGTATAACTCCTCAATCGTCTGAAAATATTTACGTTCCAGGGCATTGATCACTTCATTTGCCCCTACCGGATTCTTTTTATATAGATAATCCGAGATCTCTACCAATGTATTAGTTGTGCCCGACATGGCCGAAAGAACAACGATCTTGCGATCACCATCCAAAACCAGGTTTGCCACTTCTTTCATTCTCTGTGCTGAACCCACAGAAGTTCCACCAAACTTTAAAACTTTCATTTCAGTTTTTAATTAAAGGTTATCATCTATAATTTTAAGTTTGGACGTCATTCGGGAGACCTTCCTCATCCACTTGATTAAATTGCAGATTAGCCATCAGGCCTATCTAAACAACTATTTGATAGGCAAAAGTAATATTTCCTATCATTTTTTAAAGAAAATCTAAGCTAAAAATGTAATTTCTTCTTCAATTTCCTCTTTTTCTTGTACAATAATTTCATTTATCTTTTGGTTTTCAAGACATATTACACGTCCCGGATATTCCAAAGTCAAAGCATGATTATGAGTGGCCATGATTACGGTTGTTCCTTGCCGGCTGATTTGATGCAACAGTGACACAATGTGAGCTCCGGTTTCCGGATCGAGATTGCCTGTCGGTTCATCGGCCAGAATCAACTCCGGAGAATTAAGCAGTGCCCGGCCAATCACGATACGTTGTTGTTCCCCTCCCGAAAGTTGATGTGGCATTTTATACCCTTTATTCTGCATACCTACCTGTTTTAAAACGGCATCGATCCGCTCTTCCATCTCTTGCTTCCGCTTCCATCCGGTTGCCTTTAAAACAAACATCAGGTTTTCTGCAACAGAACGATCGGTAAGTAACTGAAAATCCTGAAAAACAATTCCTATTTTTCTACGCAAATAAGGAATCTGTTTTTTCTTCATTTTACGCAAATCATATCCCATGATAGATGCCTCTCCCTGCAATACCGGAATTTCGGCATACATGGTTTTCATAAGCGTACTTTTTCCCGTTCCCACTTTTCCGATCGCATATACGAATTCGCCCCGGTTGATCTGCAAATCCACTTGATTCAAAACCGTTAATTCCTGACGAATAACACTGACTCCTTTATAATCGATTAGAGTTTCTGTCATTTAAAAATAGCTCTATTATTTATGTCTTTTTTTCAATTCGCGTGCAAGGTCTTCAATACGGTATCCTTTCGATGTCAACAGTACGATCAGGTGATAAATCAAATCAGACGCCTCGTAAATCAATCCCTCATCGGTTCCATTGGTCGCCTCAATAACCGTTTCGACCCCCTCTTCGCCCACTTTCTGAGCCATACGATTAATCCCCTTTTTAAACAAAGAGGTCGTATAAGATCCTTCGGGCATCTCCTCATATCGTTTTGAGATAAAATCCTGAAGGTATTTCAGGAAAAGAATATCCTCCTGATTTTTTTCTTCAAAACAAGTATCCGCTCCCGTATGGCAAACAGGACCTACCGGATTCACCTTAATCAGGAGCGTATCCTGATCGCAGTCGATTGCCATCGAAACTACATTCAGAAAATTCCCACTCTCCTCCCCTTTTGTCCACAAACGGTTTTTGGTTCTGGAAAAGAAGGTTACTTTTCCTGTACTTTTTGTTTTCTCCAGTGCTTCGGGATTCATAAAACCCAGCATCAACACCTTCGATGTCTGGTCATCCTGAATAATAGCGGGGATTAACCCACCCATTTTATCAAAATCTATTCCCATTTCTATCCTATTTTTAGTTTTATTTTCTAACACAAACACCCTCTTTTGCCAGATAATCTTTGAGCTCAGGAATCGAAATATCCCCGAAATGAAAAACACTGGCAGCCAGGGCCGCATCGGCTTTCCCGCAGAGAAATGCATCTTTAAAATGCTCTTTCGTACCGGCTCCGCCGGAAGCGATAACCGGGATGTGTAACTGTTGGTGAAGCTCCAACAGGGCTTCATTGGCATATCCCTGCTTCACCCCGTCGTCTGTCATGCTGGTAAAAAGAATTTCTCCGGCACCTCGCTCCTGAGCCTCTTTTGCCCATTCCGACAAATACCGATCCGTAGCCACACGACCTCCATTGAGATAGCAACGCCAGCCTTCCGCCTCTGAATTGGCATCGATCGCCACCACACACACCTGATCGCCGAAATGTCGGGCAATTTGAGAAATCAGCTCCGGATTTCGTAACGCAGCC
>JBOFCW010000284.1:0-2215 GCA_051646395.1 Bacteroidales bacterium | reverse complement strand
TAAACAGATTTACATTGGCCTGGTCTGCGCGTTCCATATAGGTTGCAACACCCCCGATTGTCACATTGTCGAGCAATTCTTCTCTTTTGACACCCATCACATCCATCGACATCTGGCAGGCGATAAATTCCACTCCGTTTTCGATGGCCTGATCGCGTAATGATTCGAGCGAGTCGATACCTTTGCTTTTCATCAGATAGCGCATCATTTTGCTACCTGCACCTCCCATATTCATTTTGGAAAGTTTCAGTTTAAGAGAGCTCGACGGGAGCATCATCCCGAACATTTTGCCGAAAATATCTTTTTGAACAGCTGGTTTGTCATTCTTCTTTATTGCATTCAATCCCCAGAATGTGAAGAATATGGTGGTCTTTTTACCAGTAGCAGCAGCACCGTTGGCCAGTACAAAGGTAGCAAGCGCTTTGTCTAAATCATCGCTAAAAAGGATGAAAGTTTTTCCTTTTTCCTGTTTGTCTGCCTCACAGGAAGCTGTCTTCTTCTCCGATTTTTCGATGATTACAGAGAATTTACCACCCTTATTTTCCTTTGAAACCAATTTGTTCCCGGTCGTTCTGCACCAGGCTTCAGCATCGGCCGGGAATCCGGCATCGGTAGCCGTCATTTCGATTCGTTCGCCATGTTCGAGGTCATCGAGTGATTTTTTCATTTTCATGACCGGTCCCGGACACTGTAAACCGCAGGCATCTACTTTTAGTGTTTTGATATCGTTATTTGTCGGCATATCAGTCGTTTTATTCTGATTTTCTGATTTAGATGATATTTTCTGATTTACTATCGGAGCTAATGCGGCTTTGTATGTTTTATATCCACCGGAAAGATTTCGGACATGGGTAAACCCCTGTTGCATCAGGATGCGTGCGGCAAGATACCCGCGTAGTCCGATAGCACAGTATACAATTACCTCTTTGTTTTTAGGAATCTCGAGAAATCTTTTTCTCATTTCATCAAGAGGTATATTTACGGATCCAGGTATGTTGCCCAATTCATATTCGTCGACTGTGCGGACGTCTATCAGAATTTGACTTTTGGGATCGAAAGCTATCAGTTCTCTCCAATATACCGGATTAAATTTTCCTTCCAGGATATTTCCGGCTACGTAGCCTGCCATTGCCGCCGGATCTTTGGCCGACGAAAAGGGTGGGGCGTATGCATGCTCGATTTCTTGCAAGTCATAAACCGTTCCCCCCTTTTTTATAACCAGAGCGATTTCGTCCATTCGTTTATCAACGCCTTCGTATCCGACAATTTGTGCACCAAATATTTTTCCGGTATTCGGATCGAATGTCAGTTTGATGCTCATTGGTACAGAACCGGGATAATAACCCGCATGTGAGCCTGAATGAGTGGTGGATGATTTGTAGGGGATTCCCCATTGAGCAAGCTTTTTAGCAGGGAGTCCGGTTGAGGCGACTGTCATGTCGAACACTTTGGCGATGCCTGTGCCGATCGAACCTTCATAGGTCTTCGTGTTGCCATAAACCATATTATCTGCCACGATTCGTGCTTGTCTGTTGGCAGGGCCTGCCAGAAGGTTCAGCCATGGGGTATTTGTAAGTGGATGGGGGTACTCGATTACGTCGCCCACGGCATAAATGTCTTTATCAGAGGTTTGTAGGTGGTCGTTTACTTTTATACCGGTTGTTTCGCCGATTTCCAATCCTGCCATCCGGGCAAGTTCATTGTTCGGACGTACGCCGATAGCCAATATAACCAGTTCGGTAGTGATTGTCAGCCCGCTTTTGAGATGGACGTCTGTGTGAGTTGATTGATTGACAAAACCGGTTACGGCTTCACCAAGGTAAAGGTGAATGCCCTTTTCTGTCAGGTATTGGTGGACGAACGAAGCCATCGAATAATCTAATGGAGCCATTACTTGAGGAGTCATCTCTACAATTGATGTTTCGATACCCAGGTGGTTGAGGTTTTCGGCCATTTCCAGACCGATAAACCCGGCTCCGATTACGACCGCCTTTTTTACACTGTTCTCTGTGATGTAATTTTTGATGGTATCTGTGTCTGTTACGTTGCGGAGTGTGAATATGTTTTCCGAATCAATCCCTTCCAGAGCAGGGCGAATTGCGCTGGCGCCGGGAGATAACAGAAGTTTGTCGTAGGATTCGGAATACGTGCTGCCGTCGGCGCGTTTAACAGTAACCTGTTTTTCTTTCCGGTCGATACCGATCACTTCGTTTTC
>JBOFCW010000220.1:0-7340 GCA_051646395.1 Bacteroidales bacterium | reverse complement strand
GCATCAATCAGAGAAGCCAACGATGTGATTGCAAGTGTCTTTGCCAAACCAGGAACCCCTTCCAACAGAATATGACCATCGGACAACAAGCCGATTAACAATGACTCAACGAGGTGTTTCTGACCAACGATTACCTGATCCATCCCCTGGGTAAGCATATTCACAAATGAGCTTTTGCTCTCAATCAACTCATTAAGCTGTCTGATATCTACTGACTGATTCATATCAATTATCTGTTTATGAAATTTATTAGTTATAATTCAATGCTTCTATACTCGCAAAAATAAAACATAAAGGGGGAGCAACGGCCCCCCTTTATTTAAAAAATGTAAATAAAGATTTAAAAAAATCTAAGTACATGGCTTTACATAGTACCGAAGTATTGCAAAATTCTTTGATTTGCAAGATAATGAACTTCAGTAACTCAATATTTTTGCCGCATTTTTTTTGGCTAATGCGATCGATGCTTTATTCTGAGGATCTATACCATAGGTTTCAGGAGAATCGATAACAAGCATTGCTCCTATAGGAATTTGCTCAGGGTCAGGATATCGACTTTTATTTGATTCATAAATGTATACCCAGAAGACCTTATTACCATAATACTTTAACGCTAATAGGGTGAGCCTTTCTCCTTTTTTCAATACAACTTTAGTAGGAAACTGCGACTTTGAGGGGGAATTAGAAGGACTTTCCTTTTCTGAATTTATCAAAACGGGTGCAGGTATAACCTGCACCGTGTCTTTCTGTGGGGAAGCCGGCTCATTTTGTATTTGAATCGTATCCTGTATCAGATTCTTCCCGGTTGTAGGTGTAGGTTGAGTCATTTCCACAGGTGACGGCATTTTATCACTTCGATTAATTCGAAATACAAAATAAGCCATCGTACCTAAAATACAAATTGCCAATAAAATCAAAACGAATTTCAATCCGTTACGTGGAGAAGTCATTTCTTCGGAAATCGGACAAAATGCTTCGGTACATTTCTTGTCGGTTTCTTCTGCCAACGATTTGTCTACGACTTGTTCTACCTGATTCGAAAGATCACCGTTCCCATCAGAAACCACTACCGGCTCCTGTGCTTGCGACAACTCTTCACGAATTCGTTTTTCATCTGCCTGCTCCCTCTCCTGATTCAATCCATCAGGTAATTCGGGATCATTCTTCATTTCTATTTCCTCCTTTTCTAAATCAACCGTTTCTATTGATTCGGTTTCTGAAGTATTAACAACAACCTTTTCTTTTGGTTCTTGATATTTACCTTCATCAAGCACAACCGGCTCGAATTGAAGGAAAGGAGCATTAATACCCTCTTTCATCGCGGAATCGGGATAAAAAACAATTCGTTTATCACTTGTAGGTGTCTTAATCATCCGAAATATGCCCAAACCGTCGATACACACTGGCTCATCTAGTTTAACCGTTTCTAAAATCAGACTAATCATCTCATCTAAAAACACGTTAACAAAAGCAGGATCAGATCCTGAAATTTTTACGACCAACTGTTTAAGTCGTTGCGTAGATACCAACTCATTCATGTTCATTACCTTGGTTAATTTCAGATAAAAGAACTTCATCGGGAGAAAAATGAACAGCCATACGCGGCGGATACAAAACCGTTCTCCCCGTATGTGAATCTTTATACACGAATTCCAACCGCTTGTGTGGTTCAAACCGTCCCAAGCCTTCAAAGTCTATTGCATTCAAATGAATGATCTGATGACGTATCACCTCCTCAGTGACATTCAACAGCTGATTCACCCTGTTCTTATCCAATCCCGAACGTTTCTGTAACGCTTGTAGAAATTTTTTATGATCCATGATTAGTATGTATACGCTAAATAAATTTTGCAACGGCATCAAAGATTGTGAATTATAAAAATATTAACAATTTCACACTTCGACAAATACTTTCGGGTCTTTTTATGCAAAAACGGATATATCCATGACAGACATATCCGTTTGAAGCTTATTATAGTAATTTTGTTAATAGCTTATTCCCATTCGATTGTTGCCGGCGGCTTAGAACTGATATCATAAACCACACGATTTACACCTCGAACTTTATTGATAATTTCATTCGATACTTTCGCAAGGAATTCATAAGGCAAATGCGACCAGTCTGCAGTCATACCATCCGTCGAAACCACAGCACGCAAAGCAACGGCATTTTCGTAAGTACGTTCATCACCCATAACACCTACCGACTGAACAGGTAAAAGAATCACGCCAGCCTGCCAAACCTGATCATACAATCCGTAATCACGTAAACCCTGGATAAAGATATAATCCGCTTCCTGTAGAATACGTACTTTATCGGCAGTAACATCTCCCAAAATACGCACCCCAAGACCTGGTCCCGGGAAAGGGTGACGACCGATAAGCTCGGGAGAGATACCCAATTCCCGACCAACGCGACGCACCTCATCTTTAAACAACAAACGAAGAGGCTCTACAATTTGCAAATTCATTTTTGCAGGCAATCCACCTACATTGTGGTGCGACTTGATCACCATACCGGTAATATTCAACGATTCGATCACATCAGGATAAATCGTCCCCTGTGCTAACCACTTGATATCGTTAAGTTTTTGGGCTTCCTGATCAAAAATATCGATAAATCCTTTTCCGATGATCTTTCGCTTCTGTTCAGGATCCGTTACACCGGCCAACTCCTTGTAAAAGTGCTCTTTTGCATCAATACCCAACACATTCAATCCCATGTGTCCGTAGTTTTTCAGAACTGATTCAAATTCGTCTTTTCGCAACAATCCGTTGTCAACAAATATACAAGTAAGATTGTTTCCGATAGCCTTATTTAAAAGAACGGCGGCGACAGTCGAATCCACACCTCCCGAAAGAGCAAGGATTACCTTGTCGTCGCCTAATTGATTGCGTAATGATTTTACCGTATCGGCAATATAAGATGCAGGAGTCCAGTCCTGCGAACAACCACAGATATTTTGAACAAAATTATTCAAAAGTGTCGTTCCATCTTCACTGTGGTAAACTTCCGGATGAAATTGCACACCCCAAGTAAGCTCATTCTGCACTTTGAAAGCCGCAAATTTCACCTCTTTCGTACTAGCCACAAGTTCAAAGTTTTCAGGCACATCTGTAATGGAATCTCCGTGAGACATCCACACAACTGAATTGATACGAACACCATCAAACAAGACATCCTCTTCAGTATGCCAGTCCAGATGCGCCCGACCATACTCTCGGCTGGCACAAGCTTCTACTTTACCTCCGGAGGAATGCGCCAAGTATTGTGCTCCATAACATATTCCCAATACAGGGAAACGACCTCTTATGTCAGTCAGGTCAATCTGTAGTGCATTAGGTTCATTAACAGAGAAAGGACTTCCGGATAGGATAACACCTTTGATGTTGGTTGTATCTTCCGGGAATTTGTTGTAAGGAAGGATTTCGCAATAAGTGTTGAGTTCGCGTACTCGACGGGCGATCAACTGGGTATATTGCGATCCGAAATCAAGAATAATAATTTTTTCCTGCATGTTTTAGCTCATAAGAAGTTTATCGCGCCGCAAAGGTAGATATTAGTGTTCAATCTGACAAACATTCTCACCTAGCACACGAAAAAATATTCAATACCATTTAACCATCGAATATATAATTTTTATTTTGAATTTGCTAATTCAAAATAAATGTTGGTATATGTCGCTTTCAATATAAATTTTGAACCAAATTTCATCATTTTAGTTATTCATAGTAAACAAAAACAAGCGGTATGATTTTCGATCAGATGTTTTTCCGGCAAAACTCATGACGAAAACTAATATTATTTTTTGAATCAGGTAATGTTATCAATGAAGACCGTTGGTTTAAATTTATCCGGCAATAACAGACGAGACGGTCTCCATTTAACCTGATATAATCAATTCACCTATGATTAGTATACAAATGATTAAATACGGACTTGCTGATAACCTGGCATTTCAAGAAGAAGAAATACCAGACATCGGCTCAAAAGAACTTCTAATCAGAGTCAAAGCCGTTGGAATCAATCCCTTTGACCTGAAACTGATCTCAGGAATGTTTCAGTCCGACATGGACTTAAAACTGCCTGTCGTGATCGGAAGCGATTTTTCCGGCGAGGTTGTAACCGTTGGAGATCGCGTTTCCTCATTCAAAAAAGGAATGAAAGTATTTGGTAATGGCCTGACTCTTGCCGGTGGATCCGGCTCGATGGCGGAATATTTAAGGATCAAAGAAGACAAACTAGGCAAAATGCCCGAAAATACTGATTTTGAGATAGCTGCCGCACTAGTAACACCGGGATGCACAGCACAGCAAGCAATCATCAAAGAATTGCAGATCAAACCCCACCAGAAAATACTGATTCATGGTGCAGCAGGAGCTGTAGGATCTTTGGCGGTGCAGTTGTGTCTGAATATCGGGGCGTTTGTCGCCGTAACGGTTTCTGAAAAAGACATCCCTTACATGAAGCAGCTCGGAGTAGATCTAATCATCAATTATCAACAGCAGCCCTTCGAGAAGTTAATTAAAAACTACGATGCCGTTTTGGATACTCAGGGAGGAACAGTACTTCAGAAAAGTTATGAAGTATTAAAACCGGGAGGAGAAATTATCTCTTTGGTTTCGATTCCAGAAAAGAATCTACTACAAAAAAGAAACCTGACGGGAAAATTTCAAAAATCAGAAATAAATACACAGAGTCTCAACAGTCTACGCTTTCTGATAGAGGAAAAGATCCTTACCTGCAAATCTCCAGAAATCATTCCTTTCCCTAAAGCTATTGATGCCATTGGAAGGAAATTGGCTGGGAAAACCAAACGCAAAATAGTTGTCCAACTTCCTGATGAACAAAGTCCGACTGCGTTTTTTGAATAATGTGAAACAACTTTATCCGCACATCGGAGCCCACTTTTGAATATTAAAGAGAGAGAGAATGAAATGAACCACGAAAATTAGACGAAAAACTTTTGGGGTTCACTTCATTCTCTTAAGAATTTCTCTCTTTATAATATCTTATTTTAAAATAAAATCATAAATGGCGGTCTCGTTCCCTTGTCCTTTATAACGACAATAGTGGCAACTGATCCTGAATAATATGAGTCAACTCATCTCCTACTAACGACAACTCAACCCCCATATCTTCAAGTGATTTCGTCACGCCATACTCTTCTGCACAAACGACGCAAGCTTTGGCCTTCAATCCTCTTTTTATCAGAGCATCCAGTTTTACCTTTACATTTTCATCATCCCCGGCCAATTGAACCGATGGCCCCCAAATAAGGAGTTCCACATCTTTCCAGACCTGTTTATCGAGAGCATTTTCAATATACCGAAGGACAACTTTCAAGGCTACGTCTTTTTCTCCACTGGTCCAAAGCACTGTTAATTTTTCAATATCCATAGCTATAAAACTTGAATGAGTTTGTTGATTAATGTTTTTGGTTAAACAAAGAAGCGTTTAAAAAGTTCTCACATTTATTGAAATATGTAAAATATCTCTTTACTCCCCACTTAATTAAGTAAATTTGTCGCAAATAACAGGATAGAAAACAAAGCATGAGAAAAAACTCCGCACAACCGACCGTACGTTTACAAGATTGGTTACCGACCACAAAAAAAGAACTCGAAATACGGGGATGGGATTATCTGGATGTCATCATTTTTTCCGGAGATGCCTATGTAGATCACCCTTCTTTTGGAGCAGCCGTAGTAGGCCGCGTTCTTGAAGCAGAAGGATTAAGGGTAGCCATCGTTCCGCAGCCAGACTGGCGGGGCGATATGCGCGACTTCACCAAACTTGGCAAACCCCGTTTGTTTTTTGGTGTATCTGCTGGAGCTATGGATTCGATGGTAAACCATTATACAGCCAATAAACGCTTACGCTCGGATGACGCCTATACTCCCGAAGGGCGTGCCGGGATGCGTCCTGACTTGCCAAGCATTGAATATTCGCGGATTCTTAAGGAGCTTTATCCGGATATTCCGGTTATTATAGGCGGCATCGAAGCCTCACTTCGTCGCCTGGGATATTATGACTATTGGGAAAACAAACTGCGTCCCGGATTGCTGGTTGAAAGTAAAGCAGATATGTTGATTTACGGAATGGGCGAAAAACCATTACGAGAACTTGTGCATCGGCTACAGAGTGGAGAACTGTTCTCTTCTATTACAAATCTAAAGCAAACCGTTGTTCGACTACCCCTCTCTTCACTTCCGGAAAAAAATAACGAAAAGGAAGACATCGTACTATTCTCGTTCGAAGAATGTTTAAAAGACAAAACTAAACAAGCGAAAAATTTTCGGCATATCGAAGAGGAATCAAATAAATACAAAGCAGTCCGTTTGTGGCAACAAACAAAAGAGATGGTGCTAAAAGTAAATCCTCCTTTTGAACCGATGACAGAAGCCGAGATCGATCGTTCCTTTGATCTACCCTATACTCGTTTGCCACATCCAAAATACAAAGGAAAACACATTCCGGCTTATGAGATGATTAAGTTTTCCATCAACATGCACCGCGGTTGTTTCGGTGGTTGCGCATTTTGCACTATTTCTGCCCACCAGGGAAAATTCATTGCATCCCGTTCAAAAGAGTCGATTCTCAAAGAAGTGAAGGCTGTCATGCAGTTGCCAGACTTCAAAGGTTATCTCAGTGATCTGGGCGGACCGTCTGCCAATATGTATAAAATGAAAGGATTCAAGGAAGACGTGTGTCGTAAATGCAAAAAGCCTTCTTGTCTGCATCCCGTCGTTTGTCCGAATCTGAATACCGACCATTCGGCTTTACTGGATATCTACAAAGCAGTAGACACATTACCTGGAATGAAAAAATCATTCATCGGCAGTGGAGTGCGTTATGATTTGCTATTACATAATACAAAAGATGATAAATTAAATCATATCAACCGTAAATATACAGAGGAGCTGATTGCGAATCATGTATCCGGCAGATTGAAAGTTGCTCCTGAGCATACTTCCGCAAACACTTTATCTGTAATGAGAAAACCCTCTTTCAAACTATTCGAAGAGTTCAAGCGAATTTTTGATCATGTCAACAAAGAGAAAAATCTTCGACAACAATTGATCCCTTATTTTATATCCAGTCATCCTGGAAGTACAGAAGAAGATATGGCTGAACTAGCGGCAGAAACCAAAAGGCTTGATTTCAAACTAGAACAGGTTCAGGATTTCACGCCCACACCTATGACGCTCTCAACAGAAATATATTATACTGGAATACACCCTTATACACTGGATAAAACGTTTACGGCTCATTCCAAAGAAGACAAACTGCGCCAACGGCAGTATTTCTTTTGGTACCAACCCGAATCCAAAAAAGT
>JBOFCW010000219.1:0-6915 GCA_051646395.1 Bacteroidales bacterium | reverse complement strand
ATCGGGCAAACAACAGCCAATGGGAAAGAAATTTTTTACGCGGCCAGATACACTTCTTTTGGCGTTCGCAAATTGAGCGCATGGTGAAGTCTTTCTTCATTGTACCTGTAGAAATAATCAGCCAAGCCAGCATAGAGTTCAACGCCCGTTGTAGGACGTGCCAAATAAATATATTCCTATTTAACACTTTATTTATCATCCTAATAATTAGGCAATATCGTCGGTAATTAATAACCCAATTTTGAATCCATGTACTAACTTGAGAACACAAAACTCAAAGCAATAGTCGAACTTTTTACCAGCTTTCAATATAAATTGAGATGAATATTCCGATGATACTTAATGATGAATGACAGCCGGAAAAAATAAAAAATCAACATAAAGAATGGGATAAGCATATCGAATTCTAAATTCCGCCTCTTTAAATCCACAAACACCCAAGACGTTTTTTAATTTGATTTTTGAATTCCGCCTGTTTTTGCCCGTCTTATTATTCGTATCTTTGGCCTTCTCAAAATGAATCAAAGAACTTCAAATAGCGTTATGCAACCTTTCGTACACCTACACGTTCACTCTCAATATTCCATCCTGGACGGCCAGGCTGCCATTTCCGCTTTAGTTGACAAAGCGATGAAAAACGGCATGAAAGCCATAGCTGTAACCGATCACGGTAACATGTTCGGAATCAAGGACTTTTTCAATTACACCAGTAAGAAAAACGGTGGCTTAAACGGCGAAATCAAAGGGCTGAAAAAGCAACTGAAAGAACTTGAAGCCGCACCCGACAAACATGCATCTGAAATAGAGGATCTGAAAAAACAGATCATGGAGAAAGAGAACGCGCGCTTCAAACCCATCTTCGGATGTGAGGTATATGTTGCGCGCCGCGGACGAAAAAGCAAGGCCGGAAAAGAGGACCAGAGCGGCCATCACCTTATTTTGCTGGCTAAGAACGAAAAAGGGTACCGAAATCTGATCAAACTGGTTTCTTTGGGTTGGACCGAGGGATATTACTACCGTCCGCGTGTCGATAAAGAGATTCTGGAAAAACATTCGGAAGGGCTGATCGTGTCTTCCGCCTGTCTGGGGGGAGAAATACCCAAACTGATACAGGCCGGGAATATCGAAAAGGCGGTCGAATCGATCAATTGGTTCAAGAATATCTGGGGAGAAGATTATTACCTGGAATTGCAACGTCATAAAACCAACGACCCGAATGCCAACCGGGAGGTTTATCCGATACAGGAAGAGGTGAATGCAGAGGTGGTGAAGCTGGCCGAACGCACAGGCGTCAAACTGATCTGCACCAACGACGTGCACTTTGTAAACGAAGAGCATGCCGAAGCGCACGACCGGTTAATCTGCTTAAGTACCGGTAAGGATCTGACCGATCCGAACCGTATGCGTTATACCAAACAAGAGTGGATGAAAACGCAGGAGGAGATGAACGAACTTTTCGGCGATATCCCTCATGCACTTGCCAATACCGCTGAAATTGCGGACAAAGTGGAGTTTTACTCGATCGACCACGGTCCTATCCTTCCCAACTTCCCCTTGCCGGACGGATTTACAAACGACGATGATTATTTGCGACATATTACCTATGTAGGTGCAAAGGAGCGTTGGGGTGAACTGACTGAAGAGCAGACAGAGCGTGTTGATTTCGAGCTGGCGACCATCAAAAACATGGGATTCCCGGGTTACTTTTTGATTGTACAGGACTTCATTGCGGCTGCCCGTAAAATGGGTGTGTCGGTTGGTCCCGGTCGTGGTTCGGCCGCCGGTTCGGCCGTGGCATACTGTTTGAAAATCACGGATATCGACCCGATCAAATACGATTTGCTATTCGAGCGTTTCCTGAATCCGGACCGTATCTCATTGCCCGATATCGATATCGACTTCGATGATGATGGTCGTGGCGAGGTGTTGAGATGGGTTACAGAAAAATATGGTTATGAGAAAGTGGCTCATATCATCACTTATGGTACGATGGCAACCAAGTCGTCTATCAAGGATGTAGCCCGTGTTCAGAAACTGCCGTTGTCCGAATCTGACCGTTTGACCAAACTGATTCCCGACCGATTGCCGGAGGTAAACGGCAAATCACTCAAGATCAATCTTAAAAACTGTATTGAAAACGTACCGGAACTCATGGATGCGGTCAATTCGCCCAATCCGATGATTGCCGATACGATGAAATACGCCCAGATGCTCGAGGGTAACGTGCGTAATACGGGTGTGCATGCCTGCGGTATCATTATCGGCCGCGACGATATTACCGACTGGGTGCCCGTAAGTACGGCGGATGACAAAGAGACGGGCGAAAAGATGCTCGTTACTCAATATGAAGGATCGGTGATCGAAGACACCGGACTGATCAAGATGGACTTCCTGGGGCTGAAGACGCTATCGATCATCAAAGAGGCGATTGCGAATATTCGTTTATCGAAAGGAATCTCTATCGACATCGATACGATTGATATCTCCGACCCGGTTACCTACAAACTCTATAGTGACGGCCGGACGACGGGGACGTTCCAGTTTGAATCTGCGGGTATGCAGAAATACCTGCGCGAACTTCAACCCTCTACTTTTGAGGATTTGATTGCGATGAATGCCCTGTACCGACCGGGTCCGATGGATTACATCCCGCAGTTTATCGCGCGTAAACATGGAACGGAACCGATCGTGTATGATATTCCGATCATGGAAAAATACCTGAAAGATACCTATGGTATCACGGTATATCAGGAGCAGGTGATGCTTTTGTCGCGTTTGCTGGCCGACTTTACCCGTGGTGAGTCGGATGCCCTTCGTAAGGCGATGGGTAAAAAGCTACGCGACAAGCTGGATCAGATGAAACCGCAGTTTATCGCCGGCGGACAGAAAAACGGACACGAACCGAAGGTTCTGGAGAAAATCTGGGCCGATTGGGAGAAATTTGCCTCCTATGCGTTCAACAAGTCGCACGCCACGTGTTATTCGTGGGTTGCCTATCAGACAGCTTATCTGAAAGCCAATTATCCGGCCGAATACATGGCTGCCGTATTGAGCCGAAATTTATCCAACATTACCGATTTGGTGAAGTATATGGATGAATGTAAAGCGATGAAAATTCAGGTACTCGGCCCGGATGTGAACGAATCGAATGTGAAGTTCACGGTAAACAAACTGGGCGATATCCGATTCGGGATGGCTGCGATCAAAGGCGTTGGCGAAGGTGTCGTGCTGAGTATCATCAAAGAAAGGGAAGAAAACGGACCATTTACCGGCATCTTCGACTTTATCGAACGTGTAAACCTGAGTGCTATCAACAAGAAAGCTCTCGAGGCGCTGGCTCTTGGAGGTGCATTCGACAACTTTTCCGAAATCAAACGAGAACAGTTCTTCGAACCGAATTTGAAAGGTGAGATCTTTATGGAAACACTCGTTCGTTACGGACAGAAATTCCAGATAGACAAGAATACCGCTCAAAACAGCCTTTTCGGAGGTTGCGATGCGGTTGAAGTTGCTCGTCCTGAAATTCCGGCTTATCTACCGTGGGGCGACCTAGAACGGTTGAATAAGGAAAAAGAGTATGTCGGCATCTATTTATCGGCCCATCCGCTGGATGAATTCAAGATCGCGCTTGATTTCGGATGTAACACCGAATTGGTGGAATTCTCAAATCCGGATACGCTAAAAGGACGTGAAATCGTGATGGGGGGTATCGTTACCAACTTCCGCGAAGGCATGACCCGAAAAGGAAACCCTTATGGTTGTATCAAGCTCGAAGATTACTCCGGATCGCTGGAAATCATGCTCTTCGGAAATGATTTTCCGGAATACCGCAAATATGGTTATAACGGCATGTACCTGCTGATCAATGGAAAATTTCAGCCCAAACGCTTCAATCCGGAAGAGTTCGAGTTTAAGATCGGTAAAATCGAGTTGTTGCCCGACGCCAAGGATCGCCTGGTAGAATCGATGACAATCGGAGTACCGCTACAGGAGATACACGGCGTCATGGTCGAAACATTGCTTACGATGATTCAATCCGAACGAGGCGGCAAAACGAAACTCTATTTCGAAATTTACGATCCGGAAACACAACATACGGTGAAGCTGTATTCGCGCACACATAACGTCGTGATAAACAAACAGCTGCTGAATTTTATCCGTGAAAACGATCATTTATATTATAAAATAAATGACCGGGAGCCTAAGGAATAAGGTTTTTTCGTTATTTTTGATACCCGATAAATGAATCATTATTGAATAACAAATAATATCATGGCTTTACAATTTAAAGACGATAGCGTAAAAGACCTGATTGCTTCAGGCAAACCCGTAGTGATTGATTTTTGGGCAGAATGGTGTGGACCTTGCCGCATGGTTGCCCCAATCATCGACGAACTGGCAACAGAATATGAAGGACGTGTTTCCATCGGTAAATATAATGTTGACGAAGAAAACGACCTGAGCTCGGAATATGGTATCCGTAACATTCCGACCATCCTGTTTTTCAAAGACGGAAAACTGGTTGACAAACAGGTTGGTGCTGCGCCTAAAGCCGCTATTCAGGCTAAAGTAGATGCGATTGCAGACTAATAGGCTAAGCATTATATAATATACGGAGGCGGATGATTTATTATTCAATCATCTGCCTCTTTTGTTTTAAAATAGTAACCCAGATATTTTTATATCTCACGTTTATTTCTACTTTTGTAAAGATTTTGGTATGAAAATGGCAGAAGAACCTAAAAAGTTACTTAGTAACCTCGAGGCCAGAGTAAAGCAACTGATGTTTCTTTGCGAGACTCTCGAAGAGCAAAAGCAAGATTTATTAATCAAACTGGATGAGCAGGAAGCTCGCCTGATGAAAGTTTTGCAGGAAAAAGAAGAATTGAATACCAAATTTCAAAACCTCCGGACTGCCCAGACATTATCGGGCGAATCGCAGGATATGCGGGAAACCAAAGCGAGGTTTAATAAATTAGTGCGGGAAATCGATAAATGCATCGCATTACTAAACGAATAAGATGCAATGAGCGATAAATTTACAATCAGAATAAAAATAGCAGATTCTGCTCATCCCCTGACGATTGAAAGGAAAGACGAGGAGTTATATCGTAAAGCTGCTAAAATGGTGGATATGAGATTCGCCGACTATAAAGAGAGATACAAGAATGTAGACCTGAATGAAAAACAGTTCCTTTCTTTTGTGGCTCTGGAATTTGCGGTTAAGTTTCTGCAAGTCAATGAAAACCGAAACATTGATGACCTGGGAAGCAAAATCGGAGAAATTACTCATGAAATTGAGGAGTTTTTAAAAAATAAGTAAGTTTATACAAATAATATCATATTCTGCACTACTTATATCCTGTATGAGGGTATTGGTAGTGCATTTTTTTAATATATAATTCTCAGCAACAAATGACAACAATATTATTAACTGCGGTTGCATTTTTGATAATAGGAGGAGTCGCGACTTGGTTCACGATGAAATATCTGCTGAAGCAACGGTACAACACGATCATAAGTGAAGCGACCAAAGAAGCAGAAGTGATTAAGAAGGAGAAACTTTTCGAAGTGAAAGAAAAGGGGATCCAGATGAAAGCGGAAGTAGAGAAACAAGCCAACGCACGCCATGCTAAAATTCAGCAGGCGGAAACTCGTATTAAACAACGCGAACTGCAACTGAACCAGAAAAACGATGACCTGAACCGCAAACGTCAGGAGTCGGATGCGATCAAGGAAAACCTGGAAAAACAACTTGAACTGATCGACGTAAAGAAACAGGATCTCGACAAACTCCATAAAGAAGGAGTGGTTCGTCTTGAGCAGATCGCCGGCCTTTCTGCTGATGAAGCGAAAGAAAAACTGGTTGAATCGTTGAAAGAAGAAGCCAAAACACAAGCCGCCTCTTTCATCAACGACATCATGGATGAAGCCAAGATGACCGCTAATAAAGAAGCGAAAAGCATCGTTATCAAAACGATCCAACGCGTAGCTACAGAAACAGCGATCGAAAACTCGGTTACTGTGTTCCATATCGAATCGGACGAAATCAAAGGTCGTATCATCGGTCGTGAAGGCCGTAATATCCGTGCGCTGGAAGCAGCTACCGGAGTGGAAATCATCGTTGATGATACTCCCGAAGCGATCGTGCTTTCCGCTTTCGACCCGGTTCGCCGCGAAATTGCGCGTCTTGCCCTTCACCAATTGGTTACGGATGGTCGTATCCACCCGGCCCGTATCGAAGAGGTAGTTGCCAAAGTGCGTAAACAGATCGAAGAGGAAATCATCGAAACAGGTAAACGTACGGCGATCGACCTGGGCGTTCATGGCTTACATCCTGAACTGATCCGTTTGATCGGTAAAATGAAATACCGTTCTTCTTATGGTCAGAACCTGCTTCAGCACGCTCGTGAAACAGCGAATCTGTGTGCGGTGATGGCTTCTGAGCTCGGACTTAATCCTAAAAAAGCAAAACGTGCCGGTCTTTTGCATGACATCGGTAAAGTGCCTGATGATGAGCCGGAATTGCCACACGCTATTCTGGGTATGAAGCTGGCCGAAAAATACAAAGAGAAACCGGATATCTGCAATGCAATCGGTGCCCACCACGATGAAGTGGAAATGGCGTCTATGATTGCTCCGCTTGTTCAGGTTTGTGACGCCATCTCCGGCGCTCGTCCGGGTGCTCGTCGTGAAATCGTAGAAGCCTATATCAAACGATTGAATGATCTTGAACAGCTTGCTCTTTCTTATCCGGGCGTACTGAAAACATATGCGATTCAGGCCGGACGCGAACTACGCGTCATCGTAGGAGCTGATAAGATCGACGACTCAGAAACAGAAAAATTATCAACTGAAATAGCAAAGAAAATCCAGGATGAAATGACTTATCCGGGACAGGTGAAGATCACGGTG
>JBOFCW010000212.1:0-9054 GCA_051646395.1 Bacteroidales bacterium | reverse complement strand
CTGACGCTTGAAGAGATGGAAAAAAATGCCATTGCCAAAGCGATTCGAAACTGCGACAGCAATCTGACTCTCGTAGCGCATCAGCTCGGCATCACCCGGCAAACACTTTACAATAAAATCAAGAAATACGATCTGATCTGATGAATATGCCTCCCAAAATACTTATATCCGTATCACTGATTATCCTGGCAACGGTTGCCGCAACGCTCTTTTATTCCGTGGACCAACCGATGGCAATGGTAGGATGTGTGCTGGTTATCCTCGTGGGCATCCACCAAATCATCCGCTCTTACCGGCTTCAACTCCAGAAAATAAAGATCCTCTTTGAGGCGGTAGCTAACAACGACTATTCGTTTCGATTTCCAGACAAGGGTGCCGATCCGTATGAACGGGAGTTGAACCGGACTTTCAACAACATGCGGGAATTGCTATCCGCAACCAAGGCTGAAGCAATCGAGAAAGAAAAATATTACGAACTTATACTGGATCGTGTCAACACCGGAATCGTAGTAATTGACGATGCGGGGCATATTCTTCAAACCAACGATGCCGCATTGCTCTTGCTCGGTATTCCTGTTCTGACGCATACGCGCCAGTTGTATCAGCTTGACGAGGCTTTCCCTGAACTATTCCGCACGCTTTCGTCCGAAAACAAACGGCAAATCATTTTTTCAACCGAACGGGGCGAACGAAATCTGACCATCGATGTGACCGAAATGCAGGTAAATCAGAAAAAAATCCGAATTATCGCATTGAATGACATCGATTCCGAGCTCGATGAAAACGAATTGCAATCCTGGATCAAACTGACGCGCGTTTTGACACATGAAATTATGAACGGTATCTCTCCGATCACTTCTTTAAGCGAACACCTGTTACGAAAGGAGACCGGGAACCACAAACTCCGAGAGGGATTAGAGGTGATTCATCACACCTGTACGCAACTCTCCTCTTTTGTCGCTTCTTATAGAAAATTCACCCGTATCCCGACACCAGTAAAACAAGTTTTCGAATTGCGCGAATTTTTCCGGATGGAGATCACCGGCATGCGTACCACAACATCATTACCCATCCGTTTCGATCTGATTACCGAACCTGCCGACCTGATGATTTACGCCGACAAGAGCCTGCTCTCACAAATCGTTCTGAACTTGCTGAGAAATGCGATTCAGGCTCTTGCGTCACAACCCGATCCATATATTCGCATTACCGCCCAAAGTGATGAGAAAGAGCAAATCGTAATTCATTTTGATAATAACGGCGAAACGATTCCGGCAGAAGTGTCCCGACAGATTTTCATCCCGTTCTTTACTACCAAAGAAGCCGGATCGGGGATCGGATTGAGCGTATCCAAACAGATCATGCATCAGCATAACGGTTCGTTAAGACTCTCTTATTCGACCGATTCGGAAACCCGTTTTACGCTTACTTTCAGATGATTTTTCAAGATTCAGCAAATATTTACTGTAACGGAATAATTTGCCGGACAACCTGCATATAGCAATAATACAAAGATAAATAGTTGGTTATCCGCATAATTTATCTATCTTTGCCCCGCAAATATTTTTTTACAAAACCTTTAATTCAAATTTCAAATGGCTACAAAGATCAGATTACAACGTCATGGTCGTAAAAATTACGCGTTCTATCAAATCGTAATTGCAGATAGCAAAGCACCACGTGATGGTAAATTCATTGAAAGAATTGGTTCTTACAACCCGAACACGAACCCTGCTACTATCAACCTAAACTTTGAAAGAGCTCTTTACTGGGTTCAAACAGGGGCTCAGCCTACAGACACAACTCGTAACATCCTTTCTGAAGAAGGTATTTACATGATGAAACACCTTTTGGGTGGTGTTAAAAAAGGCGCTTTCACAATGGAAGAGTGCCAGGCTAAATTCGAAGCTTGGTCAAAAACTAAAAACGCTGCTAACGAAGCTACTAAAGCTAAATTGAGCGAAGCGAAAGTTGCTGAGTTGAAAGCTCGTATGGAAGCTGAGAAAGCGGTTAACACTGCTAAAGCTGAAGCTGTTGCTGCTAAAAAAGCAGAAATCGCTGCTGCTGAAGCTGCTGCTAACGCATCTGAAGAGGTTGCTGAAGAAGCTCCTGCTGCAGAATCTGCTGAATAATCTATCAGATATACCAGCATACGAAAAGCCGTATTCCCTTCAGGGGGAATACGGCTTTTTTATTTCAGAAATTATTCAGTTTTACAAACATATATTTACAGCGGAAAGGATAAAAAGTCCTTTTTATTATTCAATATAATAAACTCGCTTATGAAAAAATGTATGATTACCCTGAATGTTTTATGTATGGCTTTTGCACTAAGCTCTTGTGAAAAAGAAGATGTATTGATCTCTGCAGATAAATTACCGGATACGGCGAAAAGTTTTATCCGCACTCATTTTGAAAATAAAACTCTGCTCGTAGTTTCTTACGATAAGGATTTCAGGGAGAAAGAATACAAGGCCTCTTTTGATGACGGTACGACTATTTCTTTCGACAAGAACGGTCATTGGGACGAGATACACGATCCATCCGGTATTTCCGAAAAAATAGTGCCTGCCGGAATCAGCTCTTTTGTCGAGAGCAAACATGCAGATGCCCTGATCATCGGGTTGGACAAAAACAAAAAAAGCATAGAAACGGATCTGAACAATGGTATCGAATTACGCTTTGATTTAAATCATAATTTCATCGGTTATACAGATTAATTATGTGAATTGCCGGCAAGGGTGTACCGCGCAGCAACACAAAAAAGCCGCCTCAGATAACTGAGGCGGCTATATCGATTTGGATGTATCTGCTAATTATTGAGGTACAGAATCGAAGGTTGCAGGACCTGCCGGAGTTTCAGACGTTTCACCGATTTCAAAACCCGGAGCCGGAGCTGCAGGAGCCTCAATCTGACCGTTCAGTTCTGACTGTTCAACAACGATGTTACGAGGAATGAAAGCAGCAGCCAAAATACTCAATACCAACAATGCGCCTGCAAGGCTCCATGTTGCTTTTTCAAGGAAATCTGCTGTTTTAGGGGCACCCATAATCTGATTCGATGAAGAAAATCCAGAAGATAAGCCACCACCTTTAGAGTTTTGAACCAGTACGATCAGTACCAGAAAAACAGAAACGATTAGAACTAAGATCGTGATGAACAAATACATTTTATTCAGTTTTTATGTTAGTAATTATTTTTTCGAGAAATCTTATTTGGTCTGCAAAGTAAACATTTTTTTCCGGATATTTCAAACTTAGCTTTTTAATTATTTCAAGGGCTTTTGAATACTTTTTTTGTTTAATATAGATTTTCGCCAAGCTCTCTGTTAAAAATGAATCATCCCGAATCAAGCTATCCTCTTTCGACTGATTGCGTGCACTTTCCGGGATCAAATCGTCAGTGGGTATAAAAACACCCTCCGTCTCATCTTTTTCGATAAACGTATCGATCAGTGTTTGCTGCCGGTCATTGACCGGCAATGCTGCGGCATCCGGTTTATCCAGCAACATATGTATATAATCGGTCGGACTCTGCTCTTGTACGACTGGCAAAAGGTCTTCAAGCTGTTCGGGATAAGACTCATCGCCGGCATGCTGCAGAAAATTGTCTATCAAAGAGAACTGATCAACAGGGGTTTCATTACGAAGAGCAGAGGCGTTTTCTTTACGTTGAAGGAGCGCACTCCACAAGTACTCACCGTTATCCAGATAGCCGAACATCCGTTTTCGGTCAGGCATATACACGGCATTGCGCCTTAACTCGTCGGCATAACGTACAGAGTGAACTTCCGAAAGATTTTTCAGATAAAGCAGCCGGACCGCCTGAAAATAGGGATAACGCCGTGCAAGTTGCACAAGCTCCTGAAGAGAGGCTGCATCCAGTTTCTGTCGCCCCGACATGTATTCAATGAAAGTATCTGCTGTCATCATGTTTTTACCAGTCGGCTACGGTTGCATTGAAAATTGATTCGGTAATTTCTTGCACGATCTCTTCAATGAGAGCATCCTGCACGTTGGTAAGCAATTCTGTCGAAGAAAAATCACGAAAGGCACTGAATGATTTATCAAAATTTTTCTCCGGTGTCGCTTTACTGTCGTATCGTACTTTGACGGCGATTGTCAGACGTGTTTCTGAGGCATAAGCATTCTCCTTTACCGCCTGAGGAGTAAGGTCGTAGCGGGTAATTTCACCTTCAAGGGCGATATCCCCGTCGCGGTTGACAAAATTCAGGCGTGTCTGGCGGGTATAAATATCCTTTAACCCTTCATTGAAAGCGATTCCCAGAGGAGGATAAACAAGCTGCGCCTTGATAGGAAACTCTGCGATCGAAATCGTTTTGGTTTTCGTATAGTCAACGGAAGCACCATTGAATTTATACGAAATGGAACACGATGCGAATATGATGAATAATGAAAATAATAATGCGGATAAATTCTTCATCTATTGATAAACTGTTTTCTGTATGAATGTTTACTAAAATTACTCCAGATCATACTCCTTTATTTTGCGGTAAAGGGTACGTTCTGATATTTTGAGTTCGTCTGCCGCTTTTTTGCGTTTGCCATTGTTTCGGATCAATGCCTGACGAATCAACTCTTTTTCCATTTCCTCCAAAGATAAGGTTTCTTCTACATATTCATGTGAAGCGGGCACCTCTTTTCTTGGTGGCATCTGATTGATGGGAATGGGTTGTATCGTGGTCGCGACCGAGGCCAGATCGGGTTCACTATAATCCGTAATCGGATGCAAATCATACGATTTTCTCAAGGCAACACTTTGTGTATTGACCGGAGTAGGCTGCGCAATGGTGGAGTAAACGAAATTCTTCAATTCGTTGAGCTCCTTACGCATCTCGAAAATCACCTGATAAAGTAACTCTCGTTCATTGCCGTAAAGATCACTTTCTGAATCGGCAGCATGGAGAGCAGGCAATTTTTGCATATCGACTTTGGGCAGGTAAAGCCGTAAAATATGCTCGTCTATTTCGCGTGAGGTCTCGATGATCGAAATCTGCTCTGTGATATTTTTCAGCTGACGGATATTACCCGGCCAGCGATAACCGGTAAGCATTTGGCGGGCAGCTTCGTTAAGAACGATTGTAGGCATACGGTATTTCTCTGCGAAATCGCTGGCAAATTTACGAAATAATAATACCGTATCGTCTTGTCGTTCCCGCAAGGGCGGAACAAGAATGGGCACGGTATTGAGGCGGTAATATAAATCTTCTCTAAATTTCCCATTGCGAATGGCGTGATGCATATCAACATTCGTAGCAGCGACAATACGTACATTGGTTTTCTGCACTTTCGATGATCCGACTTTAATGAACTCGCCGGTCTCCAACACCCTCAGCAGGCGCGCCTGAGTAGAAAGTGGCAACTCACCTACCTCATCCAGAAAAATCGTACCGCCGGACGCCTCTTCGAAATAACCTTTTCGTTCGCCGGTAGCTCCTGTAAATGAACCTTTTTCATGCCCAAACAATTCGGAATCGATGGTTCCTTCAGGTATCGCGCCACAATTGACGGCTATATATTTATCGTGTTTCCGAACACTGTTCTGATGAATGATCTGCGGGAATACTTCTTTACCAACCCCACTTTCTCCGGTGATCAATACCGATAAGTCGGTCGGGGCCACCTGCAGGGCAATATCAATCGCTCTGAGCAAGCCTTCACTATTTCCGATAATCCCGAAACGTTGTTTGATCTGATTCAAATCTGGTCTTGCCATATTAATCTGTCTCCTCTTATTTTCTATAAAACAAAAGATAACCTAACCCGGGTCGATCGTAAATAACTGACTCTAAGGTATAGGCTATCTTTACAAAGATACAAAAAAATATATTCCGAATAAACACTTATCGTTTTGTCCTACCGGCCTCGTAAGTACAGGATCGAAGATATTCGCCCAACTCCGATAATGAGCTGAATGATTGTTGCTTTTCGACGGAAACCGGATCCCCTATGCTGATTCTGATTTTGCGCCCTCTGGCCCGAAATACTTCCGGAGCTAACCTCAGCGTACGTATCTTCCAGCTGACCACTCCCAAGGCATAGAAAAACAAACTGTTGCGCCCATGAAAATAGACAGGAATCACTGGTACCTTCATCTGACTGATAAGACGGATGATATTTTCGGCCCAAACATTATCTTCTATCTTCAACCCGGAATTCAATCCGGACACTCCTCCGGCGGGAAAAAAACCAAGCGGATGCCCCTCTTTCAGATGACGCAACGAGTCTTTAATACCTTTCATATTGACCACGGATCCTTTTTTGCTGGAATAGGGTTCTACGGCAATGAAATTGGGCGACATCGCATCGATGTAGGTAAGGATCGAATTGACCATGACTTTAAAATCTGGCCTCTGTTCGCCCATGAACGAAATCAGAGTGATTCCATCCAATGCCCCGTAAGGATGATTGGATACCGTGATGAAGGCTCCCTCCCGAGGTATCATCTTCAGCATTTCGGGATTGGTCACTTCGTAAGTGATATCAAGGTCTTTTAATAAAAGGGAAGAGAATTCATATCCCCTTTTGTGGCAGCATCTCCCATAAATGGCATTTACTTTATCGATGGCGAGCAATGGTACAATCACTTTTAGCAAGCGCTCGCCCCATTTTCCGCGAAAAACAGGGGCTATACGCTGCATGTCGTCTTTTTCTAAAACTACGTTTTTCATTCCTCAGGTCGGGTTTCTCCTTAAAAAAGCCCGCAACAGACGTTATTCGTTCGTGCGGGCTTTTCAAATGGCTAATTAATTTCTTTAATCAATATAATCGAGGGTTTCTTCACCGATGATCATCCGCAGTGTATTTTTCAACTTCACGTATTGGATAAACAGATCGTGTTCAGGTATCGTATTTTCATCATGCATCGGGCTCTTGAAGTAGAACGAAAGCCAATACTGGATGCCGGAAAAGTTACAGCGTTTGGCCAGATCGGCAAGAAGAACCAGGTCAAGACACAAAGGAGCTGCCAAAATCGAATCACGGCAGAGGAAATCGACTTTTAGCTGCATCGGATAATGTAACCAACCGAAGATATCGATATTATCCCATCCCTCTTTGTTATCTTTACGGGGAGGGTAATAGTTGATCCGGACTTTATGATAAATATTCCCGTATAATTCAGGATATAATTCGGGCTGAAGGATTGTATCGATCACGGATAATTTACTGACTTCTTTCGTTTTGAAAGAATCCGGATCATCCAAAACCTCACCATCGCGATTCCCCAGGATATTGGTCGAAAACCATCCGTCCAAACCTAGCATACGTGTTTTCAATGCAGGAGCAAGTACGGTTTTCATCATGGTTTGACCCGTCTTGAAGTCCTTCCCGCAGATAGGCACATTCATTACCTTAGAAAATTCCCACATGGCCGGCATGTCAACAGTCAGGTTGGGTGCCCCCATTATAAATGGGACTCCTTCTGCAATCGAAGCGTAAGCATAGCACATACTCGGTGCGATTTCGGAACTGTTAGCACGCATCGCTTCTTCAAGTTTTACGAGATCACGATGTGTATCTGAAAGTGGAAGGTAAATCTCTGTACTCGCGCACCAGATAACGACTACGCGATCGCAATGATTTTTTTCTTTGAAGCGTTGGATATCCTCTCGAACTGCCATCATCTGCTCCCATTTGGTAGGTTCGCTTTTAGTCCAGGTACCATGCAGACGCTTAACGAAATTCTGATCGAAGCAAGCCTTCATCGGCTTGATTGCCTGAAGTTCATCCTTTACCCTTTCGATGTCGGGTTTATTCAGCACCTCAGCATTGACGGCAGCTTCGTAGGCATCCTCTTCGAAAATATCCCATCCACCAAAAAACAAATCATCTAATCCGGCCAAAGGAACAATATCTTTAATTTTAGGAAATCGGTTTTCTTCCCGTTTCCCCAATCGCATCGTTGCCAGTTGCGTAATCGAACCAATCGGTTCTGCCATTCCTTTTCGAACGGCTAATGTTCCTGCGATAAAAGTCGTCGACACAGCTCCTCCCACACCAACGATGAGAACGCCAAGTTTTCCTTCCGGCTTTTTTAGTTCCATCTTTTCCATTGTATTTAAAATTTTAGTTCCAGATATTCATTAAACCATTGTCGTTTAGTAAAATCAACAGGCAACAGTAATTTCCATAACAAACGAAAAGAGAAAATGTTTTTTGTTTAGTAAAATTTATACAACAAAAAACTACATAACTTACAGTAAATCCAACAATTGGGAGAAATCAGTAATTACAGGCTTGTATTCGTTCTGATTCTCTTTTTCATCCCATGCCGGACCTTTAATCCAGATGGCCTGACAACCCAATGAAGTAGCCGGCAGAATATCTTTATTATAAGAATCACCCACAACAACAATTTCGTCGGGGCTAAAACCAAGTTTTTCAACTCCCAGCGCGAAAATAGCCGGGTCTGGTTTTCGTACACCTACCACTGCAGATTCAATAATCTGAGGAAAAAAAGCAAGTAAGTTGAAATCCTGAAGTACAGATGTGATGTTGCCATAAAAATTGGAAACCAAAACCATCGGATATTTCTTTGCTAACACTTCCAGAACAGGACGTGCTTTTTCAATCGCACCCCTGGCATATCCATAACAAAAGGCAGCAATCTGCGAAGATGCATACTCGGGGATATCACCGGAAATCAATTTCTCTGTTTGTAAAAATTCCAATTGAATTTCGGTTTTAATCTCAAGCAATTGCCTGAAATTATGTTCCGGACGTATATAGGGATGCTTTGCCAATGCCCGTTCGGCATGAACATATGCCTGACGAAAATCTTCCTTGGTAACGGGAAACCCGACCGAAACGTATCCCTGCCAGATTACTTCCGCCCAATGTGTACCATTGGAATCGATGGTGGCACCATAATCGAATATCAAACCTTTTATTGGTGTATCCATATTTTTAAGCAAATAATAATCAATACAATAATAATTAACGACGAATAGTTATTTTCATAAGCAGTATCCCAATCATGATCCAGAACAACTCACGGATTCGGGTAATCATACTTACCGAAACACTGATTCC
>JBOFCW010000196.1:0-9734 GCA_051646395.1 Bacteroidales bacterium | reverse complement strand
AGATGCAGATTCTTTTTTTGAATATTCGTCTTTTGTATGTATTTTCGTCGCCATACTATCTATTTAAATTATCAATATCAACATGCAACATATAAAAGATGATGTAAAAGAGCAGTTGCTCAAAGCGCAGGAGAGTGAAATGGAAACTGTCGTAATCTATCGATATCTTGCGGAAAGGGCAAAAGATCCTGAACATAAAAATATTTTTTTAAAAATGGCTTCGGATGAAGGTAAACACGCAGGTATTTTACGCAAGTATAGTGGAAAGACAGTGGAAAGAAAAGAGAAACCTGCTTTTCGTTTTCGTTTGATGACCCGTATTTTCGGAGTGAAGATGGTTGTACGGATGATGCTGACTTCGGAGCAGAAAAATGCGGAGGCATATGCACCAGTGGCGAAGGCAAATCCTGCTATGCGGGAAATATTGAAAGATGAAAGACGTCATGTGCAATTATTGCAGCAAATAATAGACAAGAAATAAATTTTCAGGAAGAATAAAAAATGAGGTTATCAAATTCGTGTATATTTGAATTTGGTAACCTTTTTTGATTAGATGATACCGATGAAATTGTCATGTAACATGAATTTTGGCTACTTCATAACGTTATTAAAATAGCATATTTTGACCTTAATATTTAAAATTGAATAAATGAAAACACACGCACGTTTATTATCCCTTGATGTGATGCGAGGAATTACAATAGCAGGAATGATCATGGTTAATAATCCGGGAAATTGGAGTTCTGTTTATGCTCCTCTTCGTCATGCAGCCTGGGATGGTTTAACGCCTACCGATCTGGTTTTTCCTTTTTTTATGTTTATCATGGGGGTGTCGATGGACTTCTCTTTGCAGAAATACAATAATCGGTTGAATCTGGCTTCATTAAAGAAGATATTGATTCGGACTGTAGTGATCTTTTCAATCGGATTAGGTATCGCCTGGTTTTCCGGTATCTGTAATAGTATATTTAATATTGGGAATTCTGATCAAAATATATGGCAACGTCTTGTCGATAGTATGTTTCCGATACATACGATCCGGATACTGGGAGTGATGCAGCGATTGGCTTTGTGTTATTGTGGGGGAGCTATCCTTTCCCTGATTATCCAGCGAAAATATTTTTTATGGACAGCGGTGTTGATTTTAATTGCTTATGCAGTTATTCTTTTGAAAGGCAATGGTTTTGTTCTGGAAGAGAATAATATTATCGCTGTTGTAGACAGGGCTGTATTAGGAGTGAATCACATGTATCGGCTATCTGTTCCCGGCACGGATATGCGTATTCCTTTCGATCCGGAAGGCTTATTGAGTACATTGCCATGTATTCCGCATGTCATGTTTGGAATGTATGCAGGCCGGATTATTTTGGAGGAAAAAAATAATCTCAACCGGATCAGCCGGATTTTTATTTTTGGTACAGTTCTGTTGTTCAGTGGCTGTTTGTTGAGTTATGGTATCCCTGTGAATAAACTGATTTGGAGTCCTACCTATGTATTGATAACTTGTGGTTTAGCATCGTTGTTTTTGTCATTGTTGATCTGGATAATAGATATGAAAAATAAAAAAAAATGGTGTCGTTTTTTCGAATCTTTCGGGATCAATCCTCTATTTATGTATGTTTGGGCCGCTTTGGTATCTATTTTATTAGGAAATATACGTTTTGTCAATGATGGTAAGATTATATCATTAAAAGGCTTCATCTATAATGAATTACTCTTGCCTTGGTTAAGTGGTTATCAGGCATCTCTTGTTTATGCACTTATGTTTGTAGGTTTTATATGGTTGTTCGGGTATCAGCTTTATAAAAGACACATTTATATAAAAATTTAAAATCATTGAAGAGAGATAAGACTACCATTAACGGTTTCTTCTTTATTTATGAGTTGAATGTAATTCATAGAAATCACCACTACCAAACAAGCGAATCTCGACCGGACCTGAATCGGACCTGGTTGAGATTCGCTTGTTTGGTGGATGTCTATTTCGATAGCTATAGAGTTAAAAAGATGAGATTTTCTTTGTTTGGGATTCAACTTAAAAGTACTGGCAAATATTTTGCCAACAGATATCCTCCTCCCATGAGCCAAACAAATAAGATAAACGCCAGGATAAAAGGTTTGGGACCTGCTTTTTTGAATTTACTGAAACTTGTTTCTACACCTAATGCAGTCATTGCCATAGTTAAAAAGAAAGTATCGATATAATTAAGACCACTGACAATCGAAGCAGGTATGAATTGAAAAGAATTAATACCAATTACCAGAAGGAAACCGAATGCGAACCAGGGTATTGTAATCTTTGTTTTCTCTTTTTTTTGATTCTGATTTTTCTTTGAATAGGTATTCCTGACTTTCGGAATCAAGAAAGCCATTAATAGCAATACCGGAGCTAATAAGATAACACGTAGCATTTTAACAATGATTGCAGTATTCGCTACTTCAGATCCCATGGCATCTCCAGCTCCTACTGCATGAGCGACTTCGTGTAATGTTGATCCGGCAAATATCCCCATTTGATTTGCATTCAGATCCAGAACGCCGGCGCGATACATCAGGGGATAAAGGAACATTGCGATTGTTCCGAAAATAACGACGGTAGCCACGGCAATTGCCGTTTTGTATGGTTCGCTCTTTAAAACCGGTTCTGCGCCCAAAACCGCTGCCGCACCACAAATTGCGCTACCAGTTGAAGTTAGCAATGCCAGATCTTTGTCCATTTTCATCCACCTACCAATTAATACGCCTAAAATCAAAGTAATGGCAACAATGATGATATCTACCACCAGACCCGCAGTCCCGACAGCTATCACATCTTGGAAAGTAAGCCGCATGCCATAGAGGATAATACCCCAGCGCAGCATGCTTTTGGTACAGAAAATCACACCCGGTACCCAAGCTTGCGGTAAATGAACACGCAAACTATTCGCATAAATCATACCCAGGATAATTCCGACGATTAACGGGCTTATTGACAACTCGCGCAAAAGCTTAAAATCGGCAATGTACATTGCTGCAAATGAAAAGAGGGCGATAAAAAGAATCCCGCTCCACTGTTCTTTTTTTCTTGCTTTTTCAGTCATTCGATATAATTTAATCAATCAGCTTTTTTTACAGGTTTCAGGTCGAAAGAGAAAAGAGCCAAAACAGTACCCCAATAGATAAAGAATACTGAAACAAGAAAGTCTGTAATGAAGGCTGGAGTATTAGCCGAAGAGAAAAACATCCACGAGATGATTAGCATCAGGACTCCGTTAAGCAGATAGAGCCACCAGTATTTATGACCGGATATAATCATAAAGGAGGCGATGATGTTTTCGATACCTTTGAATAAAAATATAAATGCGAAAAAATAAGGCAATACCATTTCTGTTAAAGCAATATTCGTTACAAGAATCACCCCTATAATAATGTCTATGATTCCGCCTGCAAGCCACCAACCCCAACCTGGTAGCCTTTTTTCCAACGAGCTGGCAATCACGATTTCGAAGACTCCGGAAATAAGAAGGGCCCAGCCAAAGACACGCGCAATGAATAAATATCCCTGAACCGGATAAAACATCATCCAGATACCGATCAGAGCAATTAAAATTCCGATTGTTAGTATTCCCCACCAATAGGTAGTTTTCCCAAAAAAGTTTCTCATTGTTTCCATATTTGCTTGATTTAAATAATAATCTATTACGTTTTTTCTTATCTGTATAACATTGAATACAGTTTTTTGCTTACTAATGTCAAGTAAAGTTTGTTAATCTTACGCCTTGGAAATGGCTTTCTTTTGCATAAAGAGACGTTTGTTCTATAATGAAATTAGCTCTATCTTTGGTTCACTTTTAACACTGAGAAAGTGTCGCTAATTCTAAGTATATGATCCAAAAGCTGTTATTGATAACTCCCCCTTTCACACAATTGAATACGCCTTATCCGGCAACTGCTTATTTGAAAGGATTTCTTGATACTATTTCCGTAAAAAGCGAACAAGTTGATTTGAGTATAGAAACTTTGCTGGCTTTGTTTACCCGTCAGGGATTGACCGATTTGTTTGAAAAAGGCAATAAAGAAAAACTATCTGCTAATGCTACGCGTATACTGTCACTGAAACAAGAATACATCCGGACAATTGAGCCGGTAATCGGTTTTTTGCAGGGTCGTAACCAAACGTTGGCTCAACTGATTGCGGAAGAGGAATTTTTACCCCGGGCAGCTCATTTTAATCAGGAAGCGGATTTGGAATGGGCTTTTGGGAATATGGGGTATCGGGATAAAGCACGCCATTTGTGTACGCTTTATCTGGAGGATATTTGTGATTTCATCGTTGAAACCACGGATGAGCATTTCGGGTTTTCCCGTTATGCTGAGCAACTCGGGCGATATGCAGGTTCGTTTGATTCTCTTTACGAAGCCCTCCAACAGCCTTTTACCTTCATTGACGAGATATTGATACGTTTGTTGGATAATAAAATTCAAAAGGAAAACCCACAACTCGTATGCATCACGATTCCTTTTCCTGGAAATTTGTACAGCGCATTCAGATGTGGTCAATATATCAAAAAGCATTTCCCTCATATCCGAATCGAAATGGGAGGAGGGTTTGCAAATACAGAATTACGCTCGCTGTCAGATTCTCGTGTGTTTGAATTCGTGGATTATATTCTACTTGATGACGGAGAGGCTCCATTAAAACATTTAATTGGCTACTTGAATCAGCAAGAAGATATTTCGAGTTTGATGCGTACGTTTATGCTACAAAACGAAGACGTGGTTTATATGAACGATCCGAAAGGAAAAGATATTCCTTTTGCCCAGACAGGAACTCCTTCTTATGAGGGCTTGCTTTTGGATAAATATCTTTCGGTTATCGAAGTGGTTAATCCTATGCATAAACTCTGGAGTGACGGTCGTTGGAATAAGCTTACGTTTGCACATGGGTGTTATTGGGGTAAATGCGCTTTTTGCGATGGAAGTCTGGATTATATCCGCCGTTACGATCCGGCATCGGCTGTGACAGTAGTTGATCGGATGGAAGAGCTGATACGAACGACGGGAGAACCCGGATTTCATTTTGTCGATGAGGCGGCCCCCCCTGCTTTGATGAAGGAGGTAGCACTTGAAATAATTCGTCGCGGCTTGAAGGTATGTTGGTGGACAAACGTGCGATTCGAAAAAAGTTTTACGGCTGATTTGTGTCGCTTATTACGCGCGTCAGGATGCATCGCTGTATCGGGAGGTCTGGAAGTAGCATCTGACAGATTGCTAAAGCTTATTAACAAAGGGGTTACGGTTGATCAGGTTGCTCTTGTTGCTTCTAATTTTACGGAAGCGGGCATTATGGTACATGCATATTTGATGTTTGGTTTTCCTACGCAAACAATACAGGAAACTGTCGATTCACTGGAAGTTGTACGTCAGTTGTTCGAAGCGGGAATAGTTCAGTCCGGATTCTGGCACCGTTTTGCCATGACTGCCCATTCGCCGGTCGGAAAAAATCCTGAAGCTTATCAAACTGTACCATTAGAGAATGGTTTTGCTGGTTTTGCCGACAATGACCGGTTGTTTGATGACCCTGAGGGTGCGGATCATGGGTTATTTGCTGAGGGTTTACGCAAATCACTTTACAATTTCATGCACGGTATCGGATTCGACTTTCCATTGCGAGATTGGTTCGGGTTTCGTATTCCTCCTACAACCGTTTCACCCAAGCGTGTCAGTCAGGCTCTTTTGCGGAAGGATACTTACGAACAGCAAAAAAACAAGCGATTGATATGGCTCGGAAACGAAGTATCTTCGAAGCCGGTTCAGACGCATCGAAAAGGTAAAACACAAAACTGGATTGAATTGACAATACACAACCGTACTGAAGAGATCGATTTTCGATTGAACCCACAGGCCGGTATGATTCTTGCCCGGATTTTGAATGAGATAAGACCTTCGCAAGACACGAAATTGACGTTGGGGGATCTTGAGCAGAAGATGACACCTTTTCTTTCGGTTTCATTTACACGCTTTCTGGATAGCGAAGAGATGCAGGATTTGTTTGCTACAGGTTTATTGCTTATTTAAATTCGATTATACATACATGGATAAAATAAAAGACCTTACCAGCGGAAGTATCTTCCGTGTGGTGGGTTCGCTTGCGGCTCCGCTTATAGCGGCGTCTTTTGTGCAGATGGCTTATACGATGACAGATATGTTCTGGTTGGGACGTCTTGGTTCAAGTGCCGTAGCTGCAGTCGGAGCTGCTGCATTCTTTACGTGGTTGAATAATGCTTTATCTTATACACCAAAGATAGGTACTGAAATTACGGTAGCCCAATCTCTTGGTGCCGGCAATCGGGAAGGAGCCCACGGATATGCCCAAACCGGAATTTCCCTGTCATTAATCATGTCGGTAGCTTATGGGTTGATTGTAATGATTGCAGCTCCTTTGATGATTGCTATTTTTAATATGGAGGAGGGGATTACAGCTTCGGGAGTCGAGTATTTGCGTTGGGTGATTCCTGGTATGTTTGCCGGGTTTAATGTAAATACATTCGCCTCCGTTTATTATGGAGCCGGTAACTCTAAGCTTCCTTTTCGCATGATTGGTCTTGGCTTGATTATGAACATCATTCTTGATCCGTTATTCATATTCGGATTAGGGCCTCTTCCCGGGCTTGGGACAAAAGGAGCCGCAATCGCAACTTCTTTAGCACAGCTATTTGTATTTTTGCTTTTTGCTTTGAGGTTGTATTCACGCCGCTCGCCATTGAAGAAGTTTAAACTATTTGCGGTTACTTCCGGACAGCAACTTATTCAAATCATACAACTCGGATTGCCGGTGTCTTTGCAAAGCAGTCTTTTTTCAGCCATCGGAATGACTCTCGGTTCATTTGCATCCCGTTTCGGACATGTTGGGATAGCAGCACAAAGTTTAGGATCGCAGATAGAAGCTGTGTCCTGGATGACAGCGAGTGGTTTTTCAACTGCTCTCGGATCATTTGTCGCTCAGAATTATGGGGCAGGATATATGGATCGTATCAAACAAGGATATTATATCACACTGCTAATGGCCGGATCTATAGGACTTTCTGCTACTTTGGCTTTCGTGTTTTTTCCGGAAACTATTTTCGGATTATTTATTTCGGAACCGGACGCTTTAAGAGAAGGGGCTATTTATTTACGCATTATGGGATATTCTCAGTTATGGATGGTTATCGAACTTGTTACAACTGGTGGTTTCAACGGCGTGGGGAAAACACAAATACCAGCCTATACCGGGATCAGTCTTAACTTACTACGCATTCCACTTTCCTTATTCTTGATGGATAGTGCTCTTCAATTATCCGGGATATGGTGGTCTATAACGATATCGAGTACTTTAAAAGGTCTTGTTTTAGCCATCTGGTTTTATTTCGGAGTGATCCGACGTTTGAATATTATGTGTAAATTGCAATCGCTTAAATAAAAAGACTAAGAAGTATAACACTATGATAAGTTATTTACAAGTTGAAAAGCTAACCAAGTCTTTCGGTGATCTGGTTCTCTTTAAAGATCTTACCTTTGGTATTTGCGAAGGAGAACGAATCGGATTGATCGCTAAAAACGGAAGCGGAAAAACAACGTTATTAAATATAATCGCTGGAAAAGAGGGATACGATAATGGAAACGTGGTTTTCCGCAGGGGAGTGAAAGTCGGATATCTGGAACAGGATCCTGAATTTCAAGCAGGTCTTACGGTATTAGAGGCATGTTTCCAAAGTGATAATGAGGTTGTTCGTTTGATTGCCGATTACGAAAAAGCTTTAGAACATAATGATGTAGCTGCACTTGAGGAGTTGATTCATCAGATGGATCATCATAAAGCATGGGATTTTGAATTACGCATCAAACAGATTCTCTCGCAGTTGAAAATACGCGATTTTGATCAGAAAGTAGAACAACTTTCCGGAGGACAACGCAAACGTGTTGCCCTTGCCAATGTATTGATTTCTGAGCCGGAACTGTTGATTTTAGATGAGCCTACCAACCACCTTGATTTAGAAATGACCGAATGGCTTGAGGGATATCTGAGTCGTTCACGCATCGCTTTACTGATGGTTACGCATGATCGCTATTTCCTTGATCGTGTATGCAACGAAATTATAGAGATTGATCGTAAGCAGCTTTTTACCTATAAAGGGAACTACAGTTACTATCTTGAGAAGCGCCAGGAACGTGTCGAGGCAATGAATTCGGAAATCGAACGTGCAAACAATCTTTTGAAAACAGAGCTTGAATGGATGCGTCGTCAACCACAAGCGAGGGGGACGAAAGCGAAATATCGTGTCGATGCATTTTATGAATTGGAAGAGAAGGCTCAGCGTCAGCGCGAACAGGGAAGTGTTCAGTTGAATGTTAAGGCTTCGTATATCGGATCGAAAATTTTTGAAGCCGAGCATGTTTGTAAATCTTTTGGTGATCTGAAGATACTTGAAGATTTCAATTATGTTTTTTCTCGTTATGAGAAGATGGGTATTGTCGGAAACAACGGAACAGGTAAATCGACATTCATTAAAATACTGATGGGGCAGGTTGCTCCCGATAAGGGGACAATTGATATCGGTGAAACCGTCCGTTTCGGCTATTATAGTCAGGATGGTCTTAAATTCGATGAACAGATGAAAGTGATTGATGTGGTGCGTGACATCGCTGAAGAGATTTCACTGGGTGACGGTAATAAAATGAGTGCTTCACAGTTTTTGCAGCATTTTTTGTTTGCACCCGAAACGCAGCATAATTATGTTTATAAATTGAGTGGGGGTGAGAAGCGCCGATTGTATCTGTGTACGGTTTTGATGCAAAATCCGAACTTCCTGGTACTTGATGAGCCCACCAACGACCTAGATATTGTAACCCTTAATGTACTGGAAGAATACTTGCGGAGTTTTAAAGGTTGCGTGATCGTTGTAAGTCATGATCGCTATTTTATGGATAAAGTTGTTGATCATCTCATGGTTTTCCGTGGTAATGCTGAATTAAAAGATTTTCCCGGCAATTATTCTGATTATCGTGATTGGAAAGAGGCTTTGGAAGCGAAAGAAAAAGCAGAAGCTGCCGAAAGAGCGCGTAAAGAAGCATTGAAAAATCCGGTTGTAAAAGAGGAGAGAAGAAATGAAAACCAGAAACGTAAACTCTCATTCAAAGAAAAGAGGGAATTTGAAGAACTGGAAATTATGATTCCTCAACTGGAGGAAGAAAAATCTTCACTGGAAGCAGAAATGAGCAGTGGAATGCTTTCGAACGATGATTTGATGGCAAAATCAACACGGATTAGTGAACTGATTGATTTGATTGATGAAAAAACGATGCGTTGGCTTGAATTGAGTGAAATTGCTTAAAAAGAAACTATGTAGCAAAGGGGATAGTTCGTAGTAAATTTAGGGAGGGACTTCCTAAAATATTGTGTAAAAACAAATAGCAGAGTAATGAATTTACTCTGCTATTTGTTTTTATAACAATGAAATCGCCAGATCTCACCTAAAGCTGAGATACCCGACAAGGAATAAAAATAAAATCTACACAGAATTCGGGCTATAGCCTCAATTTACTCTCTATGCTATATAAAAAATGTGGTTTTTGGTTTTATAATTTTACTTTTTTTGATTTTCCCTTGACAGTGTCCCGAATTTTGTGTAAATGAAATAATATCAGGGTTCAGATTTAAGAGATTAGATCTGAACTCTTTCGTTAAAGATACAGATAAACTGATTCATAATCAA
>JBOFCW010000187.1:0-5633 GCA_051646395.1 Bacteroidales bacterium | reverse complement strand
AAAGAAGCTTTTCTGATCTTCTCCTTTTGATAGAAAACATAGATCGATATGAGCAGAATAATAAAGGAAGAAAAGATAGTGATAAATAATTTTGAACGAAGTAAACTTTCTTTTTGCTTCGATTCGGCAATGAAAGCCTGGTTGATAAAGCTCATAGAATTGGAAGTCTGTAAAATCCGGGTATTAAAATTGCAGTAGACGGCATCCGTCATCGTACGCTGAATATATCGGTTGGCTCTTTCTATATCACCCTGACCGTATAATAACTGAGCCAGATCATATAAGGAAATATATTCGCGGTTTTCAATCTCAAGGTCTTTGATCGATGCGATAATCAGGTATTTTTTCCAATTGGTAGTATCCTGCATTTTTTCGAAAATCTGAGCGAAACGATAAGATAATCCGGCGCGGGGAGCTTTGTTTTTGGGTTTTAAATAATAGTGTTCGAAATAAGCTCTTGCTTCTTCGTATTTCTTTTCATTCAATAATACCTCGGCTTTGGTAGTAATGTGGAGGTCTCTTTTTTCTGAAGTACAACTCAATATCTTTTCCAAAAAAAGATTTGCAGCAAGATGATATTTTTCCTGATCTTCTTTGGAATAGGCATATTTCGATAAATCGCGTGATAAAAAAAGCCATCGGTTGTAATAGTCTCCCATATCGACGTTTTTATCGGTAAGCGTATCGATTTCGTTTAGTGTATTGATTGCATCGGTATAAAACCCTTTTGCCGTATAAATACCTGCGATACACAACCTGGATTTGTTGTATTGATAAGGTTTGTTAAGTTTCTTGGTAAGATCTCTGATCAAAAAGGCATAGTGTTGGGCTGAGTCGATGTTGAACTTGATATATTCTGTATATAAGCTTTTGTAACAGTTTAATAACTCTTCGGAAGATTTGCTTTTTGACAAATTTTCTTTGTGTGAATTAATTTGGGCCATTTTTTTATCCAGATAAGTCTGATGATTATTCAGGACAAGATCGAGTTTGTTCAAAAGTTTTTGAATTTCTTTACTTTCATGCGCACGAACAGGAGTGAGAAACATGATGAGAAGTGCTATAAATGAAGATAGCTTATTTATCATGGTCGTATAATGTGTGTATTCGCTGGTAAAATAAATCAAAATGCCCGAAGAACAGAATCCTCCGGGCATATAATCCAATTTTTCATTGATACTTTTTTCCCTGCCACGTATCCCGTTCTTCCAGCCGTTTCTGCACTTTGGCGGTGAACTGGAAGTTTTTTAATCCCCAATCGGGGGCAATGAGCAACTCTTTCGGAGACTGCGATACGAAACGTTCGATGACGATGTCGGGGCGTAGTTGTTCGATAAAATCGATGGCCAGGTCGATGTATTCGTCGGCTGTAAAGAGATGGAATTTGTCGGGTTCTTCCTGATATTGTTTTGCCATACGGGTATGGCGGATCAGTTGTAGTTGATGAAGCTTAAGCGTGGTGATGGGCAGTTCCGACAACAAACGGGCATGCTCCATCATCTGCTCACGCGACTCTCCGGGAAGTCCCAGAATCATGTGTGCGCCGGTGATAATGCCACGGGCAGCGGTGCGCCGGATGGCATCAGCCGAACATTCCCACGAATGGCCGCGGTTGATATAATCCAGCGTTTCGTCGGAAGTGGATTCCACCCCGTATTCGACCATCACGAATGTTTTTTTTGCCAGTTCGGCCAGGTAGTCGAGCAACGTATCGGGCATGCAGTCGGGGCGCGTTCCGATAATCAGACCAACTACCCCGGGCATCGACAGCGCTTCGGTATATTTCTTTTTAAGTTCTTCCAGCTCGCCGTAAGTGTTGGTATAGGCTTGAAAGTAAGCTAGATATTTCATCTGCGGATATTTGCGTCCGAAGAAAAATACTCCTTTTTCCACCTGCTGACTGATGCTCTCCTCGGTATGACAATAATCCGGACTGAACGTCTGATTGTTGCAATAGGTACATCCTCCGTGCCCTTTGCTCCCGTCACGATTCGGACAGGTGAAACCGGCATTGATGGATATTTTCTGTACTTTGAAAGGGAAGTGGCGACTGAAGAAATCGCTCAACTCATTATATCGTTTCATTAGAGATAATCTGTTATTTTATTAAAGGGTCACAAATATAAGGAGGATATTGAAAATCGAACATCATTAAGTCTCGTTAATTGTTTATCTGTAAAATAGATAATGATATAACAATGGTAATAGGACTGTTTTTGAGAAATTACAGGGGATATGCTGATCCTGTGTTTATTCCTCTGTCGGAGGGATATCGATTTACCGGATTGATCGGGGAAAATGGAGTAGGAAAAACGACTGTGCTCATGGCATTGGATTCTTTTTTTAATGAAGTGAAATGGGAAAGGAATTATTATGATCAAAAACGATTACAACCGGAGGCTTTTGTTCAGCCCTTTTTTTTGATTAGAAAAGAGCAGATTCCTTTATCCTTAATGAGTTTTGCCGAACAGCAAAATCATCTTTTAAGAAATAGGATTAATGAGGAGAAATCAAATAATGAGAATAACTTATTCTTGTCCGGGAACGTAGATTCATTGAAGAAAATTGCAAATGATAAAGCATTCGAAAATAATTATTTGCTGATATCAATTGGAGCAGATTCCGAAGGTTCGGCTATCGATGTTACGGAAACCATGAATATAAGTTGCTTATCTGATTATTTGACGTTTTTACGGAAACTGTACAATTATGTGTTTATTCATTCACAAATAGAATTGGATCAATTTTTTTCTTCTTTCAAACTGCGCTATAATATAAATCTCCATGAAGATGCAATAGAATATTCTCAGAATGAATATGGTTCTTTCCCGATAGACTTGCTTGATTCCCAGCAAAAACAGCAGTTGATGATTCGGCTATTGAAAAATTTATTGATAAATAATCAACAGTACACATGGATACTGGGATTTGACGAACCTGAAATGACATTGCAAATGTCTGTTTGTTACGAGCATTTCGAGGAAATATACCATTTGCAGGATTTAAATTCACAAGTCCTTTTGACTTCTCATTGGTATGGTTTCATTCCTTTGATGACAAATGGTCTTTTGGTCGATATAATTAAGGAAAAGGCGATACATCGTTTTATTAAGTTTGATATAGCGCGGATCCGGGAGGAAATCAAAATACGGAAACGCATTTATAAAGAAAAATATCACGAGGAACTTCCGGTTGATGTAAAACTAAAGACGATCAATGATTTTATCCAGACTGTATTGGGTAGTGTTATTTATCCACCTTATTATAACTGGTTGATTTGTGAGGGTTCCTCCGAATTGATTTATTTCAATTACTATTTTGAAGAGCAGATCCGATTAAATCGCTTACGGATCGTTCCTGTAGGGGGAATACGTGAAGTTCGGAAAATCTATGCTTATTTGAATGTCCCTTTTGGGGATTTGAAAGAATACATTCATGGTAAAGTGATTTTGTTGACGGATACGGATACACAATTATTGGAATTTGATACACCTGTTATTCCGAATCTTTCTTGTTTCCGATTAATCAACACGCATGGTGATACCGCATTAGTCCATATTTCTTCAAATCCCAAAAGTCCAAAAACGGAAATAGAAGATGCCTTGAATGGTCGGGTGTTTCATAAAGCCTTGTGTTTTTTTAAAACAGAATATCCTGACTTGCTCGATTTTGTGACAGATGAAGATACCCCGGAAATGTCCACCTATTATTCTTTGAATCTTTCTCCATCTGATAATGACAAACTGACCACCTTTTTTGATTTCAATCATACGATCAAGTCAAGATTTGCCCAAAAATATATCGAAATATGCAGGCAGGGTGAATTCAGAACTCCTTCCTGGATCGAAAAACTGAAAGAATTGTTAGCATAATCATTCTGAAAGAATTGTTATATAATCTTGAAATATGATTTATACTTCTATTTTGATAAACCTGTTTTTTCTAAAATTAAACCTTTATGAGCGTCATTTTGCTCAAAAAATCGTTCCATTGATTACCTTTGTAATATAATTCAATTAAATCATATCCCTTAGGATGATAGAAAGAGTAATTATTTTAGAGAATATCGATCCGGTAGTTTTTTATGGAGTGAACAATAGCAACATTCAGTTTCTGAAGTCGCTCTATCCGAAACTACGTTTTGTTGCGCGTGGTCACGTGATGAAAGTGATTGGAGGAGAGACGGAAACGGAAGAATTTGAAAAGGTTATCCGGAAGCTCGAAAAATATTGCGAAGAATTTAATTTGATGAATGATGAGATCATCCTTGACTTTGTTACCGGCGACAAACCGGTAGAGAAGAAACAGGATAACCTGATTATCCATGGGGTGAACGGAAAACCGATTACCGCACGAACGGCCAATCAGAAAAAACTGGTAGATGCTTTTGAGAAAAACGACCTTGTTTTTGCACTCGGACCTGCCGGTTCGGGAAAGACTTATGTCGCAATCGCTCTTGCTGTTAAAGCGTACAAAAACAAGGAGGTGCGAAAAATAATCCTGAGTCGTCCGGCTGTAGAGGCTGGTGAAAAACTGGGCTTCCTGCCGGGAGAGATGAAAGACAAACTCGATCCATATTTACAACCTTTATATGATGCACTTCAGGATATGATTCCTGCGGCTAAGCTGAAGGAGCTAATGGAGTCGAACATCATACAGATTGCTCCGCTGGCATACATGCGCGGTCGCACATTAAGTGATGCGGTAATCATTCTGGATGAAGCTCAAAATACGACTACTCACCAAATCAAGATGTTCCTGACGCGTCTTGGGCTCGGTGGCAAGATGATCATCACCGGAGATATGACGCAAATAGACCTTCCGGCGTCGGTGACTTCGGGTTTGGTGCAGGCGCGTAAAATCCTGAAAGATGTCACCGGTATCGCGACGGTGGAATTCGATAAAAAAGATATCGTCCGTCATAAGTTGGTACAGCGTATCGTAGAAGCTTATGATAAAAATGACGAAAAGGTGCGACAGGCACGATTAGAGTTGAAAAATAGTTCGACACAGAATACGGAACCCGCATCCTGAAGGAATAATATCCTTCGGGCAACGGGATAAGATCCGCTTATTCTGTGTTTTTTTATATCCCTATCAGAACACTTTTTATTCCAAACTTATAGTATCATTACAAAAATGAAGAATGCTTTAACAAGAACGGATTTTAATTTTCCGGGTCAAAAAGGAGTTTATCACGGTAAAGTGCGTGACGTTTACAACATCAACGACGAGCTATTGGTTATGGTAGCCACCGACCGTATTTCGGCTTTCGATGTGATTTTACCGGAGGGGATTCCTTACAAAGGACAAGTGTTGAATCAGATTGCTGCGAAATTTCTGGATTCAACGGCCGATATCCTGCCTAACTGGAAAATCGCTACACCGGATCCAATGATTACGGTAGGGATAAAATGTATTCCCTTTAAAGTAGAGATGGTTATCCGTGGTTATTTAACCGGTCATGCCTGGAGAGAGTACAAAGCCGGAAAAAGAGAAATCTGTGGTGTGCCGATGCCTGATGGTATGGTTGAGAATCAGAAATTCGAAACTCCGATCATCACTCCGACAACAAAAGCCGATGCAGGACATGATGAAGATATCTCAAAAGAAGAGATTATCGCACAGGGAAT
>JBOFCW010000138.1:0-3017 GCA_051646395.1 Bacteroidales bacterium | reverse complement strand
TCTGACAGGCTTTCCCTTTCAGGATGCTGAATCAAGTGCTGCTACCGATCTGATCCATCTGATTGACTACGTTGAAATATTACATTCGCAGCTGGAAGATCGTAAAAAAGTACGCACACTGACCGAATGGAGTGATTTTTTATTTACTGAAATCGTGGATAAAATGATCGCCACCGACTACGACGACAAGGATGAGTTAGCTCTGCTCCATAAAAAAATAGGTTTTTTGGAGCAAACAATGCAACATTACCCCGAAAAACTATCCTTCGGGGTTTTTCTCGAAGCGATTCGTCCTCTGCTGTTTGCCGAAATGCAAACCACATCTTTCCGTCCGGGATCCATATGCTTCACCTCCATCTCGCTTTCACGTGCCATACCCAAAAAAGTAATCGCCTTGTTGGGGATGAACCAAAAGGAGTTTCCACGACGTGATCGTTTCGCCGGTTTTGATTTGATTGGCAAGGAATATCGTGCCTGGGACCGTCGTAAAAGGGAGAACGACAAATCGCTCTTTCTCGATCTGCTTACCAATGCAGAATCTTCATTTTACGTGAGCTACCTCGGCATGGATGTAAAAGACAATACCGAATTGCCCGCATCCATTATGGTCGATCAACTTTTGAGCTTTATCAATAGCAAAACCTCTCTGACAAATAATGAGAAAGAGGGATATGTTCGGGTTATGCATCCACTACATGGATTCAGCAATCGCTATGGGTTGCAGAATCCGCGCTACTTCACCTACCTTTATGGCAATCAGAGCCGAAAGGAATTCCGGACCGCTGCCACAGAGGTGCCCGCAATACAAACACTCGATATCAACGACCTAATAAAATTTTTCGACTCCCCGATTGAATGGTATTATAAACGGATACTGGGAATCTATTTTGAAGAGAACGATCTGACTATGCCGGAAACAGAGTTATTTGATCTCAATTATACAGAGCAATGGGAGTTGAAAAAATTATTACTCGATCTGGGTAACCCTCAGGATGATACGCTTAGTCTGAATCTGGTAAAAAAAGGGGAAATTGCCCTCGGCGCCCTGGGAAAATTACAGCTAAAGGAAAACGGTAAGAAGGTACAGACGCTTATTGATGCCCGAAACGAAGTACTTTGTTTTAATGAAACCGGCATACCTGTTTCCATCGATCTCGAATTTAATATTGAAGGCCAACAGATGCATCTGAAAGGAACTATCGACGGAATCTATAATGACATCTTCGTATATCTTTCCTTAAGTGATGTTGAAAAGCCCAAATACAAAACACGATTCATGATTCAACACCTTGCTTTATCAGCTCAGGGAAAATCAACCATCGGCTATGCTCTGGGTTTAGATAAAGATGGGAACTCGAAAAAATATTCTGTGCCTGCAGACACAAAGGCTACCGATAAATTAACTGAATTGTTGAAAATATTTCTGGTGGGAAATAAGGAGCTATTTGTCTATCATCCGCTTTCGGAAAAAACAGAAATCCTAACCGATTTAATGGATTGGCAAAAAAAATTGAAACAACAATTCACTCTGGATGATTATAAATCTAATAGTTCAAACTATGGCGTACATCTTTTAAGAGAAGAACCACAACTACCACTAAACGACAACCAGCTAAAAGCAATTAACTGGCTATATATCAATCTTAATCTCTTAAAATAAAATTCGAAACAGAATACCAGAAAAGATCCTGAAAGTTCCCGCTTTAAAAGACAGACAAAAACAAAAAAGTAAAAATGGCTAATTCAATGAAAACCTTTGAAGTAAAAAAGATAGCTCTTGAAAACGCAAATCTGATCGAAGCAAGCGCTGGAACCGGTAAAACCTATTCCATTGCAATCCTCGCTCTACGTTTACTATTAGAGAAATCTATTCCCATAGATCGTATTCTGATGGTAACTTTCACCAACAAAGCAGTGGCGGAGCTGGAGATGCGCATCCGCAGCTTTATCCGTGAAGCTTATAATTTTGCATTCGGGGAGAAACAGGAAAAAGATCAAACAATCTGCGATATTGTTACCGCTGCCAAAGATAAACAGGGAGAAGAGGAGATAAAAGCACTCTTAACTGACGCACTGCGTCAGTTAGATGAAGTGCAGATTTCCACTATCCATAGCTTTTGTCAGAATACCATCAGTCAATTTGCTTTAGAAACCGACCAGCCTTTCAAACAAGAGATCATCGCCAATACGGATGAGATTATCAATGATGCCATGGTACAATATCGTCGTGAAAAGCTGAACACTATTGCAGACCAGAATATATTCGATAGTATTCATTCGGAATTGAATTATGACACGATGGAGAGTGCGGTTATGAAGGTTATGGATGGAAAAAAATATTTTGAGGGCACAAAAGATATTCCTTCAACTGATCTTGAGACCTTATTCAAGAAAAAAGATTCTCTTAAAATTGAGATTTTAGGATTAATTGATCGGGATTATCAATTGATTGGGACTTTAGCTTTTGATGGAAGAACAACGTTAAGAAAAAGTTATAATAAAAATATTGAAACTTTTAAAGAAACCTATATTTCCGAATTTGATAAAAGTTCTGATAAACTACCCCATTTTGAATCTTTAAAAGAACTGCACGCTATTACAAAACAATACATCGCTATAAACGAAGCAATTAAATTAAAACCAACAGCTTACGTTATTGATTTTATCAATTACGCCATTCAGAAAGTCGAAGCCTATAAACGCCGTACCGATACCATCACTTATGACGACCTGATTCTTTGCATCCGGAAAGCTACCGAGAGTAACGCCTCTTTCCGAAAAGAGATGGCAGCTAAATACGACGCCGTATTTATCGATGAGTTTCAGGATACCGATGCCAACCAATACACCATTTTCAAGATGCTTTATGCAGATTTTGGTAAAATTGTCTTTTATATCGGCGATCCAAAGCAATCCATTTACGGATTCCGGAAAGCGGATCTCGACGTCTATAAACAAGCGAAAAGAGATATCGGCTCTGATCACCTCTTTACAATGAATAATAATTTCCGCGGAAC
>JBOFCW010000132.1:0-10686 GCA_051646395.1 Bacteroidales bacterium | reverse complement strand
CTCGGTGATTATCAAACCTGGGACTTCATTTAAAATCAATTCAATTGAACTGACGGCACTTTCTGACACCGGCACATTGATTTCCGAAACCACTCCCAATTTAGAGTCTAAATGGAATCTATTCTCCGATTGCAAAGATTATGTAGCAGATCGCTCAAAAGGCACATTAGTAGACGAAGCGTTGGGGTATGATTTTCTGACAGTGACAAGCGAAAACGACGCTCTGTTTCTGATGCCACAACAAATTACATCCCAATCAAAAATCATAATCCGATACGCCTCATACGACACATCCGGAGCGCTGCTCGAATCGTTTGAATCTCTTCATGACTTCAAATCCGTATTACCAGCTTTGAATATGGGTATATCTACCATGATCACCATGCAATTGACTCCCAAAGAAACAGGTACAATCATTGCCTCTGAACGCCCTTGGGAAGAACATGAAGTAGAAGGAGATTTTTTTGCCAGTTATCTGAATGTATCCCGTACGGTTATTCACGCTCGTTATGGTGAACCGGTCACAATATTATATGACACCGATTACCCCTATCCTTTACGTATGATATACGCTTATAATCCAAATATGGTTATTGACACTCCTACTAATGGCATAATAACTATTCCGGGAAATCTTTTCTCTTACGGCACCTATCGTTTCGAAGTGATTGCCAGATACTTAAAAAGATCCATCACTGTCACTTACAATTAATCTTTATGGAAAATAAAATTTACATCACCCTGTTCTTTTTTTTATCAGCATGTTTATATACAAGCTGTTCAAAAGAGGATTTGACAGCCATTCAATCAACGTCGACGATTCCAGAAGGAAAAGTAATTCTGTCTGTCGATTATAAAATCAGCCAACCGGATCAGATTCAAACAAAAACAGGAATGATTAATCGTGAAAACGGGATTAACGAAATATTTCTTTTTTTATTCGAGGCGCAATATGAGGGATACCAACTCGATTATGACAAATTACTTCAGGTTGTAAAAGGAGAAATCGTCACTAACGAAACAGTTCAGGAGGCGAAATTCATCGTTTCTGAATACCAAGGAAATTGCCGGATTAAGATAATAGCCAATCCCGATCCGAAAACCCGTGATGCAATACTGAAGTTTCCTACCCTTGAAAACTCCAGCGAACCAGCAACCGTTTCTGAATTTAAAAATTTAAGGTATAATGTTAGCTCGTTGAACAATGAAAAAGAGACATTCCCGTTTCCTATGACCGGGACAATCAATGACATAATTCCAGGAATAAACAAAAAGACTAACCTGAGAGTTTCACTCGATCGGATTTGCGCCCGAATAGATGTAGCAGTACATGATACAGTAAGTAATTTTACTTTGCATGAAATCATTCTTTGCAATGGATATAAATCGGGCAGATACGACCCGTATGCGCGAGGTGAGTTCCCATCAATGAGTTATGATAGCCTGACAACTGTTTATAAAATTTCTGAGGACAATAAAACCGCAGGCCCGATTTATTTATTCGAAAACCAGGAAGACAGAACTGGAGGCATGATGCCGACTACCGTATTGGTAAAAGGAACTTTTACCAAAGACAACAATCGTGTTCCCGGCTATTATAATCTGTTTATCGAATATAAAAAAGGATCGGATTATTTTTACACCATCAATAGGAATCAACACTTTAACATCCTTATTCATCGCATCCGTAATCATGGATATAAAACTGCACGAGAAGCCTTCTATTCGCCTTCCGAGAATGAAGTGGTCGATATGGATGTAGATATAACAGACAACACCAATGTTTCCAGCGACATCACATATCATAGCAGCGGATATGCTATCAACACAACCAATAGTGAAGTGGCAATATATGGCGATCATCCGGAAGAATATATTGCCGCAACTCTATCTTTTCATAAAAAAGTAACAACAGAAAGTTCATTTATACCGATTCGTGAGGTTAATGTAATAAACAATAATCCCGACATTATCATCACGAATAAAGCGGAAATACTGAACCGAAGTTTAGGATCAAATGTAGATCTGAAAATCAGATGTTCCCATTCCGGCGTAACGGGTGCTGTAGAGATATGGTTTGGCGGTTTACGGAAACTGATTCACATCAAAACCCATCCGATTCTGTCTGCCTTTTCACAGGAAACAGTTTTAGTCCCAAATGTTTTGAATGCCCAATATGGATTATACAACGTTTACGACTCCTGGTTCCGAATTAATAGCATTAATATCTATCCGGATTATCTGATTCATTATATCAACAATAAAAAACCTGCTTCTGTATATTGTAAATCCCCTTACAATCCGGGAATAACAAAAAGATATGCAACACCACTGTATCTGACTCGTAAAGGGAATGCAGGAACACTTAAAATCATCGCCACTCAATCAGGAAGATGAAAAAATATCCCTATTGAATCCAAACCATTGAAATATTTCATATTTCAATAAAATAAATACAAATGCTATATTTGTATTTCAAATAGTTAATTTTAATATATAACTTCAAGTATCTATAGATAAAGTCGCCATAACTTAGCCAAAACTAAAAGAACCAAAAGTATATATAAATGGCGTATTTAACCATAACACCAAAAAAATGTATCATATATAGATGAAATCGCCATAACTCACCTAAAGTTGAGATACCCAATAGAATGTATATAAATGGCGCATCTGACTTTAATGAAAAAATAAAATATATACAGATGAAATATTTTAAAATAATTTATTTTGCTTTAGTTTTCTTTTCTTCAAATATATACGCATGGCCTCATCTTGACGACAACGTTAATACGATGATTAATCAGGCAAAAACACACATGTATCAGAATCCGGTCGAAGCAATCAAATATGCGGATTCGGCTGATGAGAAGGCCGAAGAACTCAATGATACATCGTTGATATTCGAAACTAAAGTTTTGCTCGGATCCGCCTATTCTATGAATGGTAATTATGATTTAGCACTTGAAACATATCTGAATGCAGAAAACTATCTGGATACATTGAATCAATTACGTGTTGCGGATTACAATATCTACATGGCATCTATGTATTTTAGCTTGAATAATACAAAGAAAGCCCATCGTTACAATGACCTTGCTTATAATACTTTTAGAGAAAAAAATGATACAACGGGATTAGGCTGGTGCCTGAATTTACGTGGATTAATTTTTATTCAGGAAGAAAGATTTAGCAGAGCACAATCCGCATTGGAATTATCCTTAATTTTTCATGAATCTACAAACGACAGTGAGGCTGTTTATACTGTCATAAATAACATGGCGCTATTACCCGGTGACGAAAAACAGAAGATCATCAAGCTAAAAGATGCAATCGGTTACAATGAAAAGAACAAGAACGATTGGTCTTTAGCTGAAAACTATAACAATCTTGGACTATTATACACAAGATCGAATGATTTAGAAAACGCAAAATTTTATTTGGCCAAAGCTATGATCCTGGCAGATTCGCTAAACGCCAATATCCTGAAAAGAGACAATTTGATGCACAGATCAAAAATTGCAGTTCAGGAGAAAAAATTCGAATTAGCCTATGATAATTTTTTGCGAATTTCAGAAATCGACAAAGAAATTAATTCGATAGACAAAATACATCAAATTGAAGATCAGGCCAGTGAAAGAAAAAGGCTCATACATATCCATAATTTGGAAATGAAAGATTTGGAATTACAAACAGCCAAAAATGAAAAAATAACTTTATTGATTTTGGGATTGGCATTGCTAATTATTACCCTCCTGACAATCAGAGTTTACCATTTAAGACGGGTTAATAAGTTGATTTTACAAGCTGAATACGAAAGCCACAAGAAAGATGAACTTTCAAAAGTTCTGGTCGAAAAAGACAATGAAATACACACGAAAAATGAAATTCTGAATATCTCAAAAAAAGAAATGACCGATCTGGTATATTTCATCAAAAGTAAAGATAAGCTATTGGATAATATCATTGATTTATTAAAAGAAGCTCTCAAAAAACAGGGAGATGAATCAAAGGTAAAAATTAAATCAACGGTAGCATTAATCAAAAACTTCAGGGAAAAGGAATTAAAAACAGAACTATTTATCAATGAGATAAACAAAAATGAAGAAGAATTCCTTGAGAGATTAAAAATAAAACACCCTGATTTATCAAAAAACGAAATCATTTTAACAACGTTATTGCGGATCGGATTATCAAGTAAAGAAATTGCATTACTAGTTGACTCCAATCCCAAAACGGTAAATATGGCACGTTACAGGCTAAGAAAGAAATTAAATTTGGAAACCGACGAAAATCTTGTAAATTATTTTGAAATCCTCTGAGGATATCCTCAAACGAATTTCCTGTTATTCCACAAAAAAAGCCTATGCTTCTCCCTTTTAACGAGGAAGCATAGGCTTTCTTCATAATGCAGATATAAAATTAGTTGTTTTCCGGACGAAGTTTACGAACAACAGCTCCCGCCTGCCACATTTCGCTTTCACGAAGTTCTTTCAATTCTTCTTCCAGTTTCTCACGATAATCCGGTTTCGAATTCAGATCAATCGAACGTTGAGCCTCATTTCCGCAAGCTACTTCAGCATATAACTTTTCAAATACCGGTTTTGTTGCATCGCGGAAAGGTTTCCACCAGTCAAGTGCACCACGCTGAGCAGTTGTCGAACAGTTTGCGTACATCCAGTCCATACCGTTTTCAGCTACAAGCGGCATCAATGATTGTGTCAATTCCTCAACCGTTTCATTGAAAGCTTCCGATGGCGTATGCCCGTTTGCACGTAAAGTCTCGTATTGAGCAGCGAAGATTCCCTGAATAGCCCCCATCAAAGTACCGCGTTCACCTGTCAGGTCTGAGAAAACTTCACGACGGAAATCTGTTTCGAACAGATAACCAGAACCTACTCCAATACCCAAAGCTACGGCACGGTCCATCGCACGGCCTGTAGCATCCTGGAATACCGCAAATGAAGAGTTCAATCCGCGCCCCTGAAGAAACATGCGACGAAGAGATGTACCCGAACCTTTCGGTGCAACCAGAATCACATCCACATCAGCCGGAGGCACGATGCCGGTACGTTCTTTATAAGTTACCGCAAAACCATGAGAGAAATAAAGCGCTTTGCCCGGAGTCAGGTGCTTTTTCACAGTAGGCCAAACAGCAATCTGTGCCGCATCCGAAAGCAGATACTGAATGATCGTTCCGCGCTCGCAAGCCTCTTCGATTTCAAAAAGCGTTACACCCGGAACCCATCCGTCGGCAACAGCCTTATCCCATGATTTGGAGTCTTTGCGCTGACCCACGATTACATTGAATCCGTTGTCACGTAGGTTCAGTGACTGTCCCGGACCTTGTACACCATAACCGATTACCGCAATCACTTCATCTTTCAATACTTCTTTTGCTTTTTCCAACGGAAATTCTTCACGGGTGCGAACATTTTCTTCTACACCTCCAAAATTCATAATAGCCATTTTTATTCTTTTTATAATGAGTCAACAAAAAAACACTTGCATTTACACATGGAAATACCCGCATCATTGCGCATTTCCAAAACATATTCATTCTCCTTTGTTTTTTCCTTAAACAAATGGAGATTTTCGTTATAGAGAGCCTCGCTAAGATATTGCACCTCAAAACGGGCAATTCTGTTTTGATCGAATTTTTCCAGCGTAAACAAATCCAACAAATGATCGATATATCTCGAACTTGTCATATGCCGGTTGATATCCAAATCACTCACCTCAACCCGATAAATCCGTGCCTCTTCCGATTTTATCGGCGAAATTCTTCCCGGTTTTTCAATTGGGCAAGGCAAATCTTGTATTCGCTTCCCTATATCTTCATAAATACTTAAATCGACCGATTCTCGTGTCTGAAAATCAATTACCGACCAAACACTACGGCCATACCCCAATACATTCAGGTTTTGATCCAGTAATCTGAAGTTACGGCTGGTAAAATGTTTATTCACGCCCTCCACCCATGTTTCAATTGTCAGGGTATCATCCACCATGGGATACCGCTCTATTTCAAAAGCCAAACGAGCCAATACCCAGGCGTGATTATTTGAAATCAAATGACGAAATCCAAATCCCCATTTTTCGGCATCCCGCGATGCTGCGTCAATCAGATGCTGAACCAACATTGAAACGGGAAGTTCTTTCTGCGCATTCACCTGATTCGAATATACCGGATAATGATGTACTCCGGCAGAACTTTTCTTTAATTGCATATCGATTCTTTTTTAGTACACACGCGTTCTTCCTTCAAACGCCTCACTTCCTGCTCTTCGAGAAAGTTAGATACCAGCTCAACTTTCGACTTTGTTATAGCAACCCTCCCCGAACGTACGAACTGAAGTACCCCATAACCGTTCAAGTCTTCGAAAAGAGCCTGCGTTTCCTGACAGTGACCCGACTTTTCTATTACCGTAAAGGAGTTATTCATCTCAAGAATCCGGGCATTATGACGTCTGACCATCGATTCGAAATCCGGACTCTCAAGCATCTTATCAGTAGGCACTTTATATAGCGCGATTTCCTGGTAAACGATCTCATCGTCGGTATAATAAAAAGCACGAATCACATCAATTCGTTTTTCAATCTGACGTACGACCTTCTCTATCAAAGCTTTTGAAGTACGGCAAGCGATTGTGAACTTATGCACACCGGGTATAGCGGAAGAAGAAACTGACAAACTCCATATATTCAGATTCCTTCGGGTAAATATAATCGATACCTGATTCAACAAACCCACCTGATTTTCCGAATACACCGTTACGGTGTATAATGTATTCTCTTCCATATATCAATACCATTCGTTTGTATTCAACATCATTTTAGACACACATTTTCCGCCGGGTATCATGGGGAATACCATTCCTTTTTCCTCAACGATCACTTCAAGCAAGTACGGTTTATCATCAGCAAGCATCTCCGCAATGGACTGATCGAGATGCTCTCGTAAACTAACCCGACTCCCCTTTATACCATAAGCTGCCGCAAGCATCACAAAATCAGGATTAACCATGGTTGTTTCTGAATAACGCTCATCAAAAAACAACTCCTGCCATTGACGCACCATACCCAACCGGCTATTATTCAAAACAATAATCTTAACCCCAGTATTTTCCTGCAGAATCGTCCCTAATTCCTGAATGGTCATCTGTAGGCCACCATCACCTGTAAAAAAACAAACAGTCCGTTCAGGAGAGGCAATTTTTGCACCGATCGCAGCCGGCAAGCCGAAACCCATCGTTCCGAGTCCCCCCGACGTAATCAAACTCCTGGTCTGATTATAGCGGGAATAGCGAGCCCCCATCATTTGATTTTGTCCCACGTCGGTAACCACAATGGCATTATCCCCGGTAGCATGTGAAATACGAGCGACCACTTCACCCATTGTCATTTGTTCCGATTGTGGTCTGGTTTCCGGGGCGATCACTCTTTCTTGTTCAATTGCGTTGCAGACATCGAATTCCGAACACCATTTGGTATGATCCGCCTCATCCACAAGATCTGTCAATTTCTCGAGTACAACTTTAGCATCACCCAAAATCCCAATCTCGACAGATACGTTCTTTCCGATTTCGGAAGGATCAATATCAATGTGAATCACCTTCGCTTGTTTGGCATAACTGCCAACATCACTTGTCACACGATCGTCAAAACGCATTCCTACGGCAATTAACAAATCACATTCATTGGTCTTCTTATTCGGCCCCAGATTTCCGTGCATACCAACCATCCCTTTATAAAGCGGATGATCGGAAGGCAAAGCCGACAACCCAAGTAAGGTGGAAGCGGCAGGAATACCGCTTTTCTCAATAAAATCTTTCAGAGCTTGTTCGGCATGACTCAATAAAACACCCTGTCCGAATATCAGAAAAGGTTTACGGGCCTGCCTGATCAGCTCGGCAGCCTGGTCGATCGATTCCGGTTCGGCAACAGGTACCGGATCATAACTCCGTATATAATCACATTTCGAGTAATTGAAATCAAGGGTTCCCAATTGGGTCGTTTTGGGCAAATCCAATACCACAGGTCCCGGTCTGCCACTGCGGGCAATATAGAACGCACGAGCCACCGCTTCCGGAATCTCCCCGGCGCTTCGAATTTGATAACTCCATTTCGTGATGGGAAGTGTGATTCCTAACACGTCCGTTTCCTGAAATGCATCCGTACCTAACAAGCCAGAAGGCACCTGTCCGGTGATCACAACCAATGGAGTCGAGTCGATCATCGCATCGGCAATACCGGTAATCGCATTCGTTGCTCCGGGGCCCGAAGTCACAATCACAACGCCGGGCTTTCCGCATGCTCGCGCATACCCTTGTGCGGCATGAACAGCTCCTTGTTCATGCCGTACAAGAATATGTTTCAATCGATCCCGGTAGTCGTAGAGTTTATCAAAAACGGGCATGATCTGTCCACCCGGATATCCGAAAATAGTATCTACCTCTTCCGCCAGTAAAGAGCAGATCAACGCCTCTGAACCTGTTATCGTATTCATCTGGATTATTCTTTAGAATTAAACGATTCGGATAGCTCCCTTATCGGCCGAACTAACCATTTTTGCATATGCTTGTAATGCCTTCGACACCTTTCGGTCTCTGCCTTGCGGTGTAAAGGCCGACACTCCTTTATTCTCTTCCTCTTTCCGGCGCAAAGCCAGCTCTTCGTCGCTAAGTAAAACATTGATCGATCTTTCCGTAATATCGATCTCTATGATGTCATTATTCCGGATCAATGCAATGTTACCTCCGGCTGCAGCCTCAGGCGATATATGGCCAATCGAAAGACCTGAAGTTCCTCCCGAAAAGCGTCCATCAGTAATCAGCGCACATGCCTTTCCCAGATGACGCGATTTAATATAAGAGGTTGGATACAACATCTCCTGCATACCCGGCCCTCCTTTAGGCCCCTCAAAGGTAATCACCACCACATCTCCGCTTTCAACCGTTCCGTCGAGTATTCCCCGACAGGCATCTTCCTGCGAATGAAAGACTTTAGCCTTCCCGCTGAATTTAAAAATAGACGGATCTACTCCGGCCGTTTTCACGACACAACCGTCTTGTGCGATGTTACCTCTTAACACAGCCAAGCCGCCATCTTTTACATAGGCATGCTCCATATCACGGATACATCCGGTCTTACGATCCGTATCCAGTTCATCGTAATAACACTCCTGAGATCCCATTTCCAGATTGAAACGATTCGCCGGAGCAGACAACCACAGATTGCGAGCCTCCGAAGAAAAAGCCTCCCCGTCGAAGCTGAATTTAGCAATCGCTTCCTTCAGCGTCATACCGTCAATCCTTGACACATCACCCCTGATCAGACCACCTTTTAAAAGTTCCCCAACAATGGAAAGTATTCCGCCGGCTCTGTTTACATCCTGAATATGATATTTAGGCGAATTGGGAGCAACTTTGCTTAAAACCGGAGTTTTAAGCGAAAGCCCGTGAATATCCTCCATCGTAAAATCGACTTCCGCCTCATTGGCGATAGCCAACAAGTGAAGAATCGTATTCGTCGATCCCCCCATTGCTATATCAAGTGTCATCGCATTCAGAAAAGCTTCTTTTGTCGCGATTGAACGTGGCAAAACAGAAATATCTCCGTCCCGGTAATATTTCCAGGTATTCTCTACAATCTGACGAGCCGCTTTCTCAAAAAGATTCTTGCGGTTCAGATGGGTGGCCAGAATTGTTCCATTTCCGGGCAACGCCATCCCAAGAACCTCATTCAGACAATTCATGGAATTGGCCGTAAACATCCCCGAACAACTTCCACAGGATGGACACGCACTACGTTCCACTTCATTTACCATATCATCGCTGACAGAATCGTCTGCAGCCTGAATCATAGCATCGATCAGGTCTAGTTTTTTCCCGTTTAACTCACCGGCTTCCATCGGCCCTCCGGATACAAAAACAGCCGGGATATTCAAACGCATGGCAGCCATCAGCATTCCGGGTGTAATTTTATCACAATTGCTAATACAAATCATTGCATCTGCCTTGTGAGCATTCACCATATACTCTACACTATCGGCAATCAAGTCGCGCGAAGGCAGCGAATACAACATTCCGTCATGCCCCATGGCAATTCCATCATCAATGGCGATGGTATTGAATTCAGCTGCAAAGCACCCCAGCTCTTCTATCTTTGATTTCACATACTGTCCGATCTGATGCAAATGCACATGTCCCGGCACAAATTGCGTGAACGAATTCACGATTGCAATTACCGGTTTTCCGATCATCTCTTCCTTCATCCCATTTGCGCGCCACAAAGCTCTTGCTCCAGCCATTCTGCGCCCTTGTGTGCTTTGCGCACTCCGTAAAGTATGTTTCATTCGGATTTTTTTATTAAAAAAAGAGCCTTCCCAGAATGAGAAAGGCTCTTTAATATAAATTTTTTATATAATATACGATACATTCATACACAGCCTCTCTCAGTTCGTTGCCACGACGACCAGGACGATAATGAGAGAAATGACTGCATGAAGTGTTGAATACATCGACATCTGTTTTATAATTTTTAAATTAGTTGCTACAAATGTAAGCACCAAGTTTATATACTCCAAATTATTTTGAAATATTTTTTCTTATATTTATTACATTTTACCACCAAATTCATCATTTTAGTTACAATAAATCACTTATGATTTAAAAACAAGGGATT
>JBOFCW010000091.1:0-16168 GCA_051646395.1 Bacteroidales bacterium | reverse complement strand
AGTTAAGGTAAATATGGATCGTTAATCGGGAATCTGACCTGATCATTAACAATGATCATTTCTTTCCATTTTGGAAAAGCCAGCTTCAATTCCCTTAATTTAGCATGAGCTTCTTCCGACGTACGGAAATTACCCACACGAAGTTTCCAAAAAGGTGAATTGAAACTTACATAAGTATCAAGCATGGGGAAAAGCTGTCTGATTTGCTCCTCTTTCGAATATGCTTCATTTTTTGATTCTCTTTGGTTATTCCCTGAGAAAATCTGTACACGATAACCACGAGAAGTAATGAAAGTGGAAGTCCCGTTTGTCTCTATCTTAGCAGGTGTAGACTTTAGGTTTCTTGATAACAATGAGTCAAGTTGAGGGCTTTGAAAAATTCGCACGTTACCGTCTATCCCTTTCTTCAAGCGCAAATGCTCTATAATGGTTTCCTTTTGTCCATATTCCTGTGCCTGGGCGGATGTGAAGGCAAGTAGTAGAATCGGAATAATGTATAGTTTCCTGATCATATTTCCTCTTTAGGTTCAAAAATGCTTTGTAAAAGAACAATGAACTTGTTCTTTTACAAAGATAATGTAAGGATGATAGACAAACAACAGAGGCGCCCTAAAAGGAGCGCCTCTTGCTATATTAATAACATTTTCAGATCAAAATGCTTCAATGATTGGCATGAATGTATCCACTTTTAATGCTGCACCACCGATAAGACCTCCGTCAACATCAGGATTAGCAAAAAGTTCTTTAGCATTAGCCGCATTACAGCTACCACCGTAAAGGATAGAAGTGTTGTCTGCTACTTCTTTGCCATATTTGTCTGCAATCGTCTGGCGGATGAATGCATGAATTTCCTGAGCTTGTTCAGGAGAAGCCGTTTTTCCTGTACCAATAGCCCAAACTGGTTCGTATGCGATTACGATTTTAGCGAAATCTTCTGCAGAAAGTTCAAATAGGGCCTCTGCCAATTGAGTTTTAACAACATCGAAGAAAGTACCGTTTTCTCTTTCTTCCAAAACTTCTCCGATACAGAAGATAGGAGTCAGTTCATTTTCAAGAACCAATTTAGTTTTAGTTTTAAGAATTTCGTTTGTTTCTCCATAATAAGCACGACGCTCAGAATGACCTAAAATTACATACTTAGCACCTGTTGATGCAATCATTGGAGCAGAAATTTCTCCTGTATATGCTCCAGAAAGATGATCCGCACAGTTTTCTGCACCTACACCAACTACATTTGTATCGATAGTTGCACATACCGGCGCCAAGTGGATATATGGAGTACAGATTACAACATCACATTTGATTGTTTTACCTGACAAAGCCGTGTTTAATTCTTTTGCCAATTCAAGACCTTCTTGTAGGTTCTTGTTCATTTTCCAGTTACCTGCAACAATGTTTTTTCTCATTTCAGTATGTATTAGTGATAAACAATTAGTCATTTGTTCTTTTCGAAGATCGTTTATTTTGTTTCCATTTTTTAAATAGAAGAATAAACGTCTTTTCGAAGCACAAAAGTATAAGAATCGGACCAAAGAAAAGCAAAACGATAAATAAAATTATCATTTTGGAGTTACTTTTTTTTACGATTCCTTGATGTGATAACTCGATAGATTTATCAATGAACTGATTGTCGGGTAAATGAGAAGCATTTTTCTTCCAAAGAATGGTACCTTCTTTGAGTAATACCAATCCTGGGTTAGCACGAATGATCGTTTCTAGAATTGTTGCATCACTATATAAATATGGATACTCCGCACCAGTACCTTCGCTCCATTCGGTTTCCTTTATCTTGTCATTTACAGAAATGCCATAAAAATCATATCCTTTTTCCAGAGCATATTCATAAATCTCGTTTATTCTATCACTATAATTATCATCAGCGGTGGCCCAATCGGGTGATATCAGCAAAAAAGTAAATTCCGGTTTGCGTAACAGCTCTTCGGTAATATCCTCACCAATACCGTTTGTTATAAAAAAATCTTTAATAGTAGCTTCATCCCTATTTTCCGGTAATACCATCTTTGATTCAACAAATGTCCATCCGCTTTCTTCTGAAGGATAATTTTCTAATGAAAATTCCTTTTCTTTTCCATCCTTTGCATAAATAAGGACATAAGTGGCATCTGCTATGTCTTCATGCATGGCTTCCGGAATATTTATCCCTGTTTTAAAAGGTCTGAAATCTAATATGGGGAGAAATGATATTCCTATCTGAGAAATCGATACAGAAAATACCAACGCATAAAAAGCGACAAACCCGCGCAATGATTTTCTGAAAAGCGGCTGAATAGATTCTCTTTTGATAAAAAGAAAAACAGCCATTGCCAGTAAAATAATATTTTTATAAAACGTTTCCCAGTTCGTCAAGATAAAAGCATCACCAAAACAACCGCAATCTTTCACCGGATTGGCAATTGCCAGATACAATGTAAGAGGTGTGAAGAATAGCATAAATAATAATCCCAATGCAGTCGAGACTCGCCGGAAAGATCCAAAGAGCACACAGGCTCCGATAGTAAACTCAAGGGCCGCTAGCAAAACAGCCAGTGGTAAAGCGAATGTCGTAAAAAAATTCAGATCGAAGGCTCTGAAATAATCGATAAACTTAAAGGCTGATCCCATCGGATCAACTGCTTTTACGAATCCGGAGAAAAGAAATGTACAACCGAATAGGATCCGGCTCAGATTTAAAAGTACATTAATCCATTGCTGCTTCATTGAATATTAATTTATGTCACCAAGGTATAAGTCAATTCTACTCTTTACTATAATTTATTGCTCCGGGACTACTTCATTTTCAAATTCAAGTTTGATAAGTCCGAATAATGCGTAATTAATCATGTCCATATAATTGGCATCAATACCTTCCGAAACAATAGTTTTACCCTTATTGTTTTCAATTTGTTTGGTTCTGTAAATTTTCATCAGAATCAAGTCTGTGTAAGAGCTAATGCGCATCGATCTCCAGGCTTCATCATAATCATGATTTTTTGCATACATCAGTTCTTTCGTAATAGTCATATGCTTATCATATAAGGCAATAATCTCATTTGCGTCAAGATCTGCGGTATCAGCATAACCAAGCTCCAACTGTATCAAACCCATAATGCCGTAATTAACGATGGCTATGAATTCACCATAAATGCCCTCATCTACTTTCGATTCTTTCTTTGTCTCCAAGCTTCGGATACGATTCGCTTTGATGAAAATCTGATCGGTGACTGATTCTGGGCGCATAATACGCCATGAAGCACCATAATCTTTAAGTTTCTTTGCGAAGAGCTCGCGACAAATTGAAATCACTGACTCAAACTGCTGTACGGTATCTGTCATAAAAATATCTTTGTTTATTGAAAAACATCTTTCAATAAACAAAGATATACAAATTTCAAACGAAACGAATCGATTAGATCTCGTCGGATGAATAAAGAAGCTGATCAATCATTAAATAAAAGTCTGTTTCAGAAATACCGGCATGTAAAAGATCTATTTTATCATGGAGAAATATTTTTTCAAATTCATCAATCTTATTCTCTGAAAAGATTAATCCTTTTTGATAATAAGCGATTGCACCAGGTATATTCTTTAATAACCATTCGGTATGTCCTGCATTAATATAATCGAGCCTCGTTGGTGATTTTTGTATAATTTTTTTGTAATAGCGCTGAGCTTGATCATATTTTCCAATCAAGAATGAACACCAGGCAATAGGTCGCCATGCTTTATCACTTTGGGGATTAAGATAATCGACTTTAAAATAGTGAGACAGTGCGCTTTCATAATCTTTCATTTCCAGATAGCAATGTCCCATATTTAATTCGACGGATAAATTACCAGGTTTTAATTTATTATAACGATCGTAATAGGAAAGGGCTTCATTTGTGTTTTTGATGTTTCTATAACACTGAGCTAATTTCCGGAGTGTCCAAGGTGAATCCGGGTGAATGATATCGGCTTGTTTATAAACACGGATTGCTTTTTCAGGCATTTCAAGATGTTGATAACAATAACCCAATTTCTGAAAAATCTCATAATGGGTGTGATCCAGTTCCGTTAACTGCTCAAAGACTGAGATAGCATCTTCATAAAACTCTTTTCTAAAAAAAATTTCAGCTATCATATGTAGCGTTTCAAGGTCTGAGAATAACGGTTTGAGAACCGGAATCTGATAAAATTTCAAATCCAGAGCAAAAGGGTCGGAAAATTCTTTTCGTTGAGGGTATAATTTGAAAAAACGATATAAATCCTGAATGTAAAGATTCGAAATTCGCTCTTCTTTATTAAATTTTAATTCAGCATCCTGAATGTGATTGATTTGTTCCAATTCCTCCGCTTGTGCCGAAAACTGCTCTGCCATCATGGAGCGTTGCATTTGCGGCATCTGAGAAAGGCTTAAGGAAAAGGAGTATTTGTCGGAATTGCAAAGGAAACGAGAATTTAATACGAATTCAACAAACTGATCGTTTTGATTTTTTTCTTGAAATATGTTCTTCAAGTGACTATTCCCTTTAAAGAATGGCAAAAACCAATTGGCAGTTTGTTGAAAGAAAGAAAAACTCTTCAAGTTCGCGAATGCGCTCATTAACACATCTGATCCTTCCAACTGAAGTTCACTTATTTCCTTCAACTTATCTTCAATTTTAGAATTCTTGATAAATTCTTCCCATTCCGGATTCATTTCCTGTTCATCTGAATCTTTCAGTAAGTCATCGGTTTTGATTTTATTATATAAAGGTGAGGCCATTTTCATCATTTCAGGAAGAATCTCTTCATTTAGTTTTTTGGTGATTCTTTCTGTCTCTCTTGTGCGGATGAGTTGAACCTGTATCGTTCGTATTCTTTTGATGATTGTTGGATTATCCAGTATAAATTGCAGTTTGTAATCGATGGAGCCTGTAATGGAAGCTCTTTTCTGATGGGATTGTAATACAAATAAAGTACCTACCAATGCGCGTTGGTTTATATTCTCATCTTTATTAGAAATGAGATCAATCAACAGATCTAATTTAGCCTCATCATACCATGAAATTAAATTCAGGGTAAGGGCTGATACAAGTAATTGCTGATAAACAGTTTGAATTTCACCTTCCCGGAAAATTTTGCGAATCAGTTCCATTTGGTCCGAATCAGGAAATAGATTTGTCCATACTGCATTAAATAAAGAAATGGCATCTTCCTCTGATTTCAGTTGATGAAAATCAGCTTGTTTTTCATCTGTTTCTGTACTTAATTCGAGACCTTCGGCTAAACTTTGTTGTTCTGTAAGTATCTTTAATCTTTTAAAAGCGTCTTCGATGGAATCTGCCCCGGAAGTAAATACTCTCCTTTTACTGTAAAATACAGAGGACGTATTTTTTTGCAAAAAATAGTCTGACACAATGTCGGTTAATCGATAAGTATCTGAGAGTAATTTTCGGTACAGTTTGTCACGTTCCGGATCTTCAAAACCATCTCGCATATAGCGAAGCATGTAACGATAGGATGTTTCAATCTGTTCGAGCTTTTCCGAAAAATGCCATTCAGGATAGGCTTTAATCAAGTCCTTTAAATTTATTAATGCTTGTCTCAGATGCTTGTTATCCAGGTGATTATTTATTTTTCTGCGCTTTTGTAGAATATCTGTATTATCCATATAAAATAAATGCTTCTGTTTTAAATTCTATTAATAAACTCGCAAATATCGTGCCGTATTTAAATTGTTAAAGTTTATGATAATCAAGACCTTTTAGTGTATCTAATGAAAAGTAAATATTTAACCAATAAACTACGAACAATATAAATAATGCCTATGTTATATTAGCGAACCTTAACAAATTTGTGACAGAATAGCCATTTTAAACATAAAGTTGAGCTAATCGATAAAATGGTGTGAATGGCACATTTGACCTTGGTGTTAAAAATAAAATTATAAACAAATGAAAATTTTATTTGGCATACTCCGGATATTAGGTACGCTGATATTGATTGAACTGACATTTATCGCATTCAATTATTTCAGTGCGGGAGGGGATTTTAAATATACATGGGGAATGCTTGATCCGAGAGAAGCTATTTATAACTCCATTGCTTATTTAAATGAGGTACTCCATTGGAGTTTTTTTGCATCGTACCTTAGTATTTTGCTGATTTGCACAGGCCTGATTCTTTTTTATTATTATTTAATGATGCTTCTATTCAGATATAGAGAACCCATAATAGAGTCGGAATCAGAATCAGAATCGGGGATAAAATCAGAATCAAAGGAAGATGAAAATATTAAATAATATCTTAAGTTTGAGATATTCGATATATGATTAATGACGCTAATTTTAAACTTCAGATCATTATATTTCTCTAATTCGATGAACATTTTTAATCCCAGGTAGTTCTTCAAATAAGAATATCATAAATTAGATAATCATGGCACAAATAAAATTAGCAGGTAATCCTGTCCATACTAAAGGCGAACTTCCTGCGAAAGGGAAACGAGCACCAAAAGCAAAACTTGTAAAAAGTAATCTGCAAGATGCGACTCTTGAAGATTATAAAGGGAAACGCATAGTTATGAATGTTTTTCCTAGCTTGGATACTTCTACTTGTGCAACATCAGTGCGAAAATTCAATACTTTGGCGAGCGAAATGGATAATACGGTAGTCCTTGCAATCAGTAAAGATTTACCATTTGCAATGGAGCGTTTTTGCTCGACTGAGGGATTAGAAAATGTGATTCCTCTTTCAGCTTTTCGTTCTCAGGAATTCGGAAGTGATTATGGGATGGAGATTATAGATGGTCCTTTAGCCGGATTGTTATCACGTTCGATTATTGTAATCGACGAAAATGGGGATGTTATCTATGAAGAACTGGTTCCTGAAATAACGGAAGAACCAAATTATACAGCTGTATTGGAAATATTGTCCTGACCAAATACAGTATTTATTCTAAACCTTAACTATAAAAAGTCTCTTATACCGGATATATACCGGATATAAGGGACTTTTTTTATTAATCTGAAACAAGATGAGTCTCTCTTTCTTATAATTCTTCTTTCAGTCTTTCTAGAATATCAAAAACAGCAGGGCAGGTTTCTGCATTTTTAATAGTCAGGTTAGCTATTTGATGAAATTTTTTTCGATCCGTATGTGGGTATTCCCGGCAAGCTTTTGGTCTGTCTGCATAAATAGAACAATAATTATCTGAGCTCAAAAACGGGCAAGGCATGGATTTGAATACATAATCACCATCTTCATCGATACGAAGGTATTGTTCTACAATCTCTTTGGGTTTACGTCGCAATGCGGATGCCATTTTTTCTATATCCCTATCTGTGATCCTAGGTCCGAGTGTCTTGCAACAATTTGCGCAAGAGAGGCAATCTGTTTCCTCAAAAACCTTCTCATGCAGGTAGTGTATCGTATCATCCAAATCTCGTAATTGATTCTTTTTTAGGTTCTTGAAAAAATAACGATGACTTGCAGCTGTTTTTTTTGCTTTTTCTTTTAATTGTTCCGGATGAAAAGGTTTTTGCATATGATTTGATCTCTATTTTGTATGCAAAGTTAATGAAATACCAGGAAGATTAAAGTGTGAATAATTAGTCAATATTCTTAAGTGTTTTTTTACTCGCAGGCATACTAATTTCGAACGGTTGAATAGAGTAATTTGAAATTAAAATGAATTTAAAACTTACAATTGTGCTATAATAGTCATTTTATAATGATAAATTGTTTGTTTGTGAAAAATAATCCTATATTTGCAGAATAACGAATACAACATACATAACTGTTATGCAAATAAATAAGCATCATCATCATTTTTTTTACTCAACAGACCGGTGAGCTGCTTTGTCATATACCTATCAGAAAAAACAGATATAAGCTTACCTCATAAGGTGAGCTTTTTTTATTTCAGTTTGTTTGACTTATATATGTCCGATAACCGATTCAATAATAACCTATATAATTAAAAAGAGAATACTATGTTACGAATTGCTGTTCAATCCAAAGGTCGTTTGTTCGAGGATACGATGGAACTACTAAAAGAGGCTGGCATAAAATTAAGTTCAGGAAAACGCACGTTGTTGATTCCTTCACGCAATTTCCCATTAGAGGTTTTGTTTTTGCGTGATGATGACATTCCTGATTCAGTCGCTTCTGGTATTGCCGATGTCGGAATTGTCGGATTGAATGAATTTGCCGAAAAGAAAAAAAAGGCAGATATCATCCGTTCACTTGGATTTAGTAAATGCCGGCTGTCTCTTGCAATTCCTAAAGATGAGACATATGAAGACAAGACATGGTTCAATAACAAAAAAATAGCTACTTCTTATCCTGAAATATTGCAGGACTTTCTTGATAAGAATCAGTTGAAAGCCGATGTTCATGTTATTACCGGATCGGTGGAGATTGCCCCCGGTATCGGGTTAGCAGATGCTATTTTCGATATTGTTAGCTCCGGAAGTACCTTGATCAGTAATCGTTTGAAAGAAGTAGAGGTAGTAATGGATTCAGAAGCCGTTCTTATCGCGAATCCAGAACTTGACCTGTCGAAAAAAACGATTCTTGATGAACTCATATTTCGTATCAATGCTGTTCAGGAAGCGGAAGATAAGAAATATGTTTTGATGAATGTTCCTGATACGTGTTTACAGGAAGTCATATCTCTTTTACCGGGAATGAAAAGCCCGACTGTAATGCCTTTGGCTAATCCAGGGTGGCATTCGGTCCATACGGTATTGGCCGAAAAAACTTTATGGGAAATCATCGGAAAATTGAAAGCGGCAGGAGCAGAGGGGATTCTTGCTTTGAATATTGAAAAAATGATTCTATGATCTTGAATAATTTAAATTGCCAATATGAATATCTATAATTATCCGGGAAGGAATCAATGGCCCGAAATCATGAGCCGTCCGGTATTTGATCATAGCGGACTTTCCGAAACGGTAGGCTTGTTGTTGGATGATATCAAAGCACGGGGTGATCAGGCTTTACGCGAATATGAATTGAAATTTGATGGCGTTGAGTTATCAGAATTTCTTGTTACTGACGAGGATTTTGTACGGGCTGAAACCATTCTCGACCAGAATTTGAAAAAGTCAATCGATAAGGCCGCAGAAAATATTCGTATTTTTCATGACTCTCAGCGAATGACTGAGCTCAGGATAGAAACCTCACCTGGTGTCATTTGTTGGCAAAAAGCCATAGGAATCGATAAAGTCGGCTTATATGTGCCCGGAGGTACTGCACCATTGTTTTCTACTGTATTGATGCTTGCTATTCCGGCTTGTATTGCAGGGTGTCGTGAAAGAATACTGTGTACTCCACCCGATAAAGAAGGGAATATTCATCCGGCAATTCTATATGCTGCACGAAAAGCCGAAGTCACCGCAATTTATAAACTGGGTGGAGTTCAGGCCATAGGAGCGATGGCTTTTGGAACAGAAACTGTTCCAAAAGTGTATAAGATTTTCGGACCAGGGAATCAATATGTCACCATGGCAAAACAACTGGTCAGCCTGAAAGATGTTGCCATCGACATGCCTGCCGGACCGTCAGAAGTAGAGGTAATTGCCGATAAATCAGCTGATCCTGCATTTGTGGCGGCAGATTTCCTTTCGCAAGCCGAACATGGTGTCGATAGTCAGTCTATTCTTGTAACAGACGACGAAGCTTTTGTTCCACTGTTTATTGATGAGGTGGAAAGGCAGCTTGAACTTTTGCCGCGTAAAGAGTTTGCGCGTCGTTCGTTGCAGCATAGCAAAGTAATTGTTCTAAAAAACTCATCTGAAATGATGGATTTTACGAATGAGTATGCACCCGAACATCTGATAATACAAACCGCAGACTATTCAGAGCTGGCCCAACAAGTAAGAAATGCAGGTTCTGTGTTTCTGGGGCCATACACACCCGAAAGCGCCGGTGATTATGCGTCAGGTACCAATCATACCTTGCCTACAAACGGATATGCCAAATCATATAGTGGCGTAAATCTGGATAGTTTTACTCGAAAAATTACCTTTCAGGAGATTTCTGCCTCTGGATTACTCCATTTAGGAGAAACGATTGAAACAATGGCAGAAGGAGAATCACTTGAAGCTCATAAAAGGGCCGTTACCGTAAGGTGTCATTCTTTAACGACAAAATCAAAAATACAATGAATTTACAAGAGTTGATAAGACCCAATATACAAGCTCTCAAGCCTTATTCCTCAGCCCGTAGCGAATATACCGGTGAAGGATCTGTTTTTCTGGATGCAAATGAAAACCCCTTTTCAAACGGTTATAATCGTTATCCTGATCCACTGCAACGTGAATTGAAAAATCAGATTGCGCGGATTAAAAATATTTCGCCGGATACTATTTTCCTCGGTAACGGAAGCGACGAAGCCATCGACCTGATTTTTCGTATCTTTTGCGAACCGGGAAAAGACAATGTGATCGCCCCTGAACCCACCTATGGAATGTATGAGGTCTGTGCTCAAATCAATAATGTAGATTATCGAAAAATTTGTTTGTGTGATGATTTTCAGCCAGATCCCATTAAAATGTTACAAGCAGCAGATGCTAATACGAAAATTATATTTTTATGTTCTCCCAATAATCCGACCGGAAATCTGTTGGATGAACAATTGATTAGGGAAATTTTGGATAGCTTTCATGGAATAGTTGTTCTCGACGAAGCATATATTGATTTTGCTTCCCGAACATCGATGTTGAGTGAAATCTCAAAATATCCTCATTTGATTATTCTTCAAACATTTTCGAAAGCATGGGGGCAAGCCGCGATCCGATTGGGAATGGCATTTGCAGCTCCGACAATCATCGAATATTTCAATAAAGTAAAATATCCCTACAATATCAATGTTCTTACCCAACAACATGCATTGCAATTGCTCACACAACAGGAAATTGTGTCAGAACAGATAGAAAAAATAAATGAGGAAAGAACGCGCTTGATCCGGGAATTAGAAAAACTTGAAAAAATAATCAGAGTATATCCTACAGATGCCAACTTTGTATTGATTCGAGTACTTGATGCTGATGCAATTTATCGCGATCTCACGATGCAAGGTGTAATCGTAAGAAATCGGAATAAAATTACTTTGTGTGAGGGTTGTTTACGTATAACGATTGGAACACAAGAAGAGAATGATCTTTTGTTAAATCAATTAAGGAGGATGTAAGCTATGAGACCAGTTTTATTTATCGATCGTGATGGTACGATTATCCAGGAACCACCTGTTGATTTTCAGGTGGATCGCTTCGAAAAACTAAGTTTCATCCCCAAAGTGATACGTAATCTGTATTTCATACGAAAAAATCTGGATTTCGAGTTTACGCTCGTTACCAATCAGGATGGTTTAGGTACAGAGCAATTTCCTGAATCCGATTTCAACGGACCACATTCCCTGATGAAGGATATTTTAGCCGGTGAAGGAATAACATTCGATGAGGAATTCATCGACCGTAGTTTCCCTCATGAAAATGCGCATACCCGAAAACCGCGTACAGGGATGTTAGGTAAATATTTCAATGATCAATATGATATGAACCGCTCTTTCGTTATTGGCGATCGTCTTACTGATGTTGAGCTTGCTAAGAATCTGGGATGCCGGGCCATTTTATTTCAATCCCTCGAAAAAGGGGAGCGAATGTTGAACGGCTCACAATTTGCAGATTCATGTACTTTCATTTCCGATGACTGGGATAAAATTGCGGAATATCTTTTTGCCGGAGAACGCCGCGCTTTGGTAAAGAGAAAAACCGGCGAAACAGACATCGTGGTGGAATTGAACCTAGATGGTTTGGGCAGAGGAGATATCGATACTGGTTTATCTTTTTTTGATCACATGCTCGATCAAATTGCTCGCCATTCCGGAATGGACCTGTATATCCGTACTCGGGGTGATCTGGAGGTGGATGAACATCATACCATTGAAGATACAGCAATTGCACTCGGCGAAGCGATCGCTATTGCCCTGGGCAATAAAAGAGGAATTGAACGTTATGGATTTTCATTGCCGATGGATGATTGTTTTTGCAGAGTAGGAATTGATTTTGGAGGGCGTGCCTGGTTGGTTTGGAATGCCGTATTTCGACGCGAAAAAATAGGGGATATGCCTACTGAAATGTTTTTGCATTTCTTCAAATCACTCAGTGATGCAGCAAAAATGAATTTGAATATCAGTGCAGAAGGTGATAACGAGCATCATAAAATAGAGGGTATTTTCAAGGCGCTTGCCAGAGCAATAAAAATGGCAATTAAACGAGATATTCATCATTTTGAATTGCCTTCATCAAAAGGAGTACTTTGACTACCGCATTGCGGTAAATAAAAAATAAATAAGAGGCAGTTCAAAAAAAGCCAATAGAACATCCCGTATAAGAGGGAATGTCTATCGGCTTTTTTTAATAAATATAGAAATTACCACAATAAAATATATCTGTATTTTTTTGTTTTATCCTCCTCTGTAGAAGGGATTTGATAATAACCGATATGTGTATATGAATTAGCCGGTATACCTGCCTGTCGGAACGCATTCACCGCCTTGTTGAAACGAACACTTTCTTTGGCTTTTGAAATCAATGAAATATTACAATCAGAGGAATTGACCATTTCAAAATTGTACAAATCAAGTTCTGCTTTTGAAAGATGAACCGATTCGGGACTCATGGTTGTCGGTGGAGAATCTACAATTACAGGAACTTTGGTATTGATCGCTTTTTTCAACATCGATTGAATTTCTCCGCTCACATTTCTTTGTTGTTTCTTTTCTCGTCTCATAACGCATTATATTTATGGTTAGTAAATTAAGAAATCACATTGATACTTCAATTTAGTAATAATATTCTAAAATACATGTAGATATGTTGCATAACATATCCGATTTAAATTTCTGTATCTTTGTGATTCAAACGATACGACTAAAAGTAAGATTAACAATGAAGATACTCATCATTTCCGATATACACGGTTGTGCAACCAGCGTTCGAAAAGTACTCAGCTATTATGATTCATTAAATCCTGATCATATTCTTTTATTGGGTGATATCCTATATCATGGTCCTCGTAATCCTATTCCCGAAGGCTACGATCCTCAACAAGTGGTCGCTCTGTTAAATCCGTTGAAAGAAAAGATCATTGCTGTCAGGGGAAACTGCGAAGCAGAAGTGGATCAAATGTTGCTTGAGTTTCCGTGTATGAGTGATTATGCAGAGATTTATGATAGTCATTATCATTTATTTGCAACACACGGACATCTATATTATCCTGCAAAATTACCCTGTCTGAATTCTGATTCAGTTTTTTTGTATGGACATACGCACATTTGGGAGCTTAAAAAAAAGAATGATTGTTCCGTGATTCTTTTTAATCCTGGTTCTATAACGTTTCCAAAAGAACAACGTCTGGCAACCTTCGGCTTTTATGACAGTGGTACCTTAAGTGTACGAGGGTTGGAGGATAATGTGATTCTTGCTGAATTAAGTGTGGATTGAATTTAATTATATACACAATAATGCGGCCCCTTTCGGTGTTATACCGAAAGGGGCCGACCTATTTTTTGAAAATTTATTATATGTGTTAAGATGCCGTATTATTCCTCATCCAAAAGGATATCCATAATCTGTGCAGCACATTTTGCAACCGAAGTACCTGGCCCGAAAATTCCGGCCACGCCTGCTTTATAAAGGAAGTCGTAGTCTTGCGCCGGGATTACACCACCCGCAATCACCAGGATATCCTCACGCCCAAGCTTCTTAAGTTCTTCCATTACCTGAGGTATCAAAGTTTTATGACCTGCCGCAAGGGAAGAGACTCCCATCACGTTCACATCGTTTTCTACAGCCTGACGAGCCGCTTCAGCCGGAGTCTGGAACAATGGTCCCATATCAACGTCGAAACCACAGTCAGCATAACCGGTTGCAACAACTTTTGCACCACGGTCGTGACCATCCTGACCCATTTTGGCAATCATGATACGCGGCTGACGACCATTCTTTTTCGCAAATTCAGCCGTAAGCTCGCAAGCCCGCTGATAATCCGGATTTTGTTTTGTTTCTGATGAATACACGCCTGATATAGTTCTGATAACTGCTTTATATCGACCTACTACGTCTTCACATGCGTCGGAGATTTCTCCCAACGTAGCGCGAACCGCAGCTGCTTTGACAGCCAGATCAAGCAAGTTACCCTGTTTTGTTTTGACACATTCCGTGATAGCGGCCAGCGCCTCTTTCACTGCTTTTTCATCACGTTCACCTTTGAGTTCATTCAAACGGCCTACCTGTTGTTGACGAACAGCCGTATTGTCAATCTCCAGAATATCGATCGGATCCTCTTTTTCCAAACGGTACTTGTTGATCCCAACAATCGTCTGTTTGCCCGAATCGATGCGAGCCTGTGTACGTGCTGCAGCTTCCTCGATACGAAGTTTCGGAATACCTGTTTCGATCGCTTTCGCCATTCCGCCCAACGATTCGATTTCCTGAATATGAGCCCAAGCTTTATGTACAAGTTCGTTTGTTAACGCTTCTACGTAAAATGAACCTCCCCATGGATCCACTTCTTTTGTAATATATGTTTCCTCCTGGATATAAATCTGAGTATTACGTGCGATACGTGCAGAGAAATCAGTAGGCAAAGCGATTGCCTCATCCAATGCATTGGTATGTAGAGACTGTGTGTGCCCCAACGTCGCTGCCATCGCCTCGATACATGTGCGACCGACATTGTTAAATGGATCCTGCTCTGTCAACGACCATCCTGAAGTCTGAGAGTGCGTACGCAAAGCCAGTGATTTCGGGTTTTTAGGATTGAATTGTTTTACGATTTTTGCCCATAACATGCGGGCTGCGCGCATTTTTGCGATCTCCATAAAGTAATTCATCGAAATACCCCAGAAGAATGACAGGCGAGGAGCGAAAGCATCGATATCCATTCCTGCATTTACTCCCGCACGAAGATATTCGAGTCCGTCTGCAAGAGTATAGGCCATTTCGATATCCGCTGTTGCGCCAGCTTCCTGCATATGATAACCAGAGATAGAGATCGAATTGAACTTAGGCATATTCTGCGATGTGTATTCGAAGATATCTGCGATGATACGCATCGAGAACTCAGGTGGATAGATATAAGTATTGCGCACCATGAACTCTTTCAGGATATCATTCTGAATCGTACCCTGCATCTCTTCCAGTTTAGCACCCTGTTCAAGGCCGGCATTGATATAGAAGGCAAGTACGGGAAGTACACCACCGTTCATTGTCATCGAAACCGACATCTTATTCAACGGAATACCGTCGAAAAGCACTTTCATGTCTTCAAGAGAGCAAATTGATACCCCCGCTTTACCAACGTCACCAACTACTCGTTCGTGGTCAGCGTCATATCCGCGGTGCGTAGCAAGGTCGAACGCAACAGAAAGACCTTTTTGTCCGGATGCCAGGTTGCGGCGATAGAATGCATTCGATTCTTCTGCTGTAGAGAAACCGGCGTATTGACGGATAGTCCAGGGACGCATCGGGTACATACCTGAATAAGGCCCGCGCAGGTAAGGAGGGATACCGGCAACATACTGCAGGTGTTCCATTCCTTCAAGATCCTTTTTTGTGTAAACCGGTTTAACCGGAATCTGTTCAGGCGTCATCCAGTCGGCACTGATACCGTTTTCTTTCGCCCATTCAGCCACATTGTTCGATGCAAATCCGGCTGTTTTTATATCGATGTTTTTAAAATTCGGTCTCATGATTATTTCAGCAGTTTTTCATTAAACGCTTTCAACGTTTCAAGAACGTTTGACTTCACGTTGATAAAGTTAGTAATACCCGCAGCTTTCAATTCGTCGGCACATGCAGGAGCACCTGCGATTACCAGGGTTGCTTTGTCGCCGATCAATTCATAAGCTTTCGGAGCCAATTCGGCATATTCATCGTCGCTCGAGCAAAGTACTATAATTTCAGCACCAGCCTTCAGAGCAGTGTCGACTCCTGATTCAATTGTTTCAAAACCAAGGTTGTCGATGTTTTCGTATCCTGCACATCCGAAGAAATTGCATGAGAATTGAGCCCGAGCCAAACGCATCGCCAGGTTACCGATAGTTAGCATAAATGCCTTCGGACGTTTTCCTGAACGTTCCGTTTGCAAGCGTAATGCTTCGAATTGGCTTCCAAGACGCGCTCCGTTAAGAGATTCG
>JBOFCW010000088.1:0-3344 GCA_051646395.1 Bacteroidales bacterium | reverse complement strand
CTTCCGTCTCTTGAATACATTCCGTATGCCTATACAGAAAAGATGGTTAGCAAATTGATTATTCATGGGCAGATTGTTTACTCTGTTTGATCGATGTCATTTTGTTGTCATATGATCCGCTTATCTTTGAAAACGAAGTACATCGAAAAAAAGGATGTATAAATTAAATCATATATAAATGAAATCGCCATATGAAAAAATATTTTCGCACCAATGGTGGAATAGTCTGTTGTATCTTAGGATTACGGCTATTGGTATTCACTTCTTCCGCTAATGCTGCTTCTGAATCAGAATCGGGCACAAATCGGATACGGATCAATGAAATTGCCGTAGCCGGGAATACGTTATGGGATGGGAATGACTGGATTGAGCTCTATAATGAATCAGACAAGCCTGTTTCGTTGAAGGGATATACTATTTCCGTTTCGGATTCGGGAAAGAAAAAAAAACGGGGCATAAGTAGCAGTTCGTTGGATTCTCTCTCTGTTCCGGCAAGGGGTTTTTTGGTACTGTGCCAGCAAACACATTTCGAATTTAATGCCGGGCCTTCGGGTCAGTGTATTTGGCTGAATGATGGTAAGGAGATTGTGGATGAGGTTTGTTATGAAATCGACCTGACCGACAAAACGTACGGTTGCAGGATCGATGGAATGCGGAATGCCGGAAATGGCAACGGGCTGGTGGTGTTCGATCAGGCCGAATCGACAATCGGATCGAGCAATCATATATTTACGTTTATCTTTACATCGGATCAGCATTACGGGATCGATCGCGACTTTAGGGGAAAAAAAAACGTAGATGCAACGATCGTGAACCGGGCGATGGTAGCACAGATGAATCATCTTGATAGGATGGTTTTTCCAAATCAGGAGGGAGTGCAGAAAGGCGATCCGGTTCAGGTGAATTATCTGATTCAAACCGGTGATATCACTTCGCGGAGTGAGAAACCGGGTATTCCGCTTTCGGCTCAAATGATGAAGGATTTTGAAAATGATTATCTGAATGGTCTGACCCTGAGTAATGTGAAAAACGAACGGATTCCGGTGTGGATTGCTCCTGGTAATCATGATTTATCGAACGCGATCGGGCATGCCCGGATTCCCAACGATAAGCGGGATAAAACGGCGATGGTGAAGATATATAACGAAATGCTTCAGCCGGCAGTTCCGTTGACCAATGACACATACGATCCGATGCGTGATCGGGTGAACTATATGCGAGAGATCGGCGGAGTGCAGTTTGCGTTTGTTCAGATGTGGCCCGACCGGGATAATCGAGTCTGGATAGAAAGTAAAATCGATTCTCTTCGTCCGGTTTTTCTTTTCACCCACGATCAGCCGGATGTGGAAGCCAAACATTTGCAGGATCCTGCTTATAAGTCGGGGGAACCTTTCGCTTTCGAGACCCGGTTTGAATATCTTGTTGGTGAAAAAGCAGATCCGGGAACGGATGCCAAGGGTTCCACCGCAACACAACAACGCGAGTTGGTTGATTTTTTAAAAAGAAATCGGAATATCCGCGCTTACTTTCATGGAAATGAAAACTATAATGAGTTTTATACATATGAGGGACCGGACAAAGATATCGCACTTCCTGTTTTCCGGGTGGATTCGCCCATGAAAGGTGTTTTTTCGGAGGAAAATGAAAAGCTACTTTCGTTTCAACTGGTTACTTTCGATCGTGTGAGACGAAAAATGACGGTTCGTGAGGTTTTCTGGAATAGTACGGCAAATGCGGATGCACCACTCACTTTCGGGGATTCTAAGACAATAGATTATTAAGTTTTTCCTTATAAGAACGTTTTTTGCAACAGCAAAGAGCGTTTTTTTGTTTATCACACAGGTGGATGAAATCGCCATAACTCATCTAAAGTTGAGATACCCAACAAAATCTATATAAATGAAAATATTGATACTTGCCACAGACGATAATTGTATCACTCAGATGGCGAAAGGGTGGTTGAGTTATTTTGACAATACTATTCTTGTTACAACCGCCGGAATCCAAAAAGCCGGTATTCTGGATCCACAAGCTATTCAGGTGATGGATGCAGCGGGTATAGACATCAGTAAATATTCATGCAATCATTTTTCTGTTAAGACGGATGAAAAGTGGGATTATGTTATTGCACTGGAAGGAAAAAAAATAAAACGACAAGCCAAAATTATAGGCAGAGTAGGTTGTTGGGTTTCGATGGATTTTCCTGATCCATCGAAACAATCGGGCTCGGTAGAAACAATCAGGGTAAATTACCAGGTCGTATGTAATGAGATAAGAGACCGGTTGTTCGATTTCTATCTGCTTCAAATACGGGGAAAAGAAATACTTGGAGCAGATAGTTGTGGTGCGGAATGTGATCTGTGAATCAGTTTTGTTTTTTCAGGGTGTAATGCGGATGATGGTAGCGTCCTTTTTTAACTGAGATCTTACCATACTCAATTGCTTTTGCAGGACATAAATGGATACAAGCCGTACATTGAATGCAGTCATCAGACCACACGGGCCGTTTATTCTTTATTGAGATGTTCGCTGTAGGACACACACGAGCACAGGCGTTACAGCCGGTACAACGATTGGTTGCTTCAAAGCGGGAACTACCGATTACCCATTTTGAAAAAACGGGATAAATGACAAATGATTTCAACCACGACAGAGGTCCTTTTTTATATAATTCAAGGTTGATTTTTTCTCCGTTGATATGATCTGCTATTTGCTTTATCCGATCAGAAGCTTCTGTTTGTTTTCTCAACGCGACCTGAGACGAATCCACATCGAATCCTTTCATCAGAATGTAATTGTTGGGCATTTCGACGGAATAACAACCTGCAAGCTTAATACTTCTTTCTGATAATTTGTTTCTGAGAATCTGGTCGGTCAAACCGCACTCGTCGCCACAGCAGGCAATAGCTATTACTTCATTGATATTTGAAAACCTGATTTTATCTAAAAAACGAATCACAGGGATTGCCGGACCCCAGGAATGGACCGGAAAAACGATTATGATTTTTTCGTCGGGTTTTACAGAATAGGCAGGTTCATCAGCATCCTGTAAGATTTTCGTAATCGAAAGAACGGATTCCCGAAGATGTTTGCCCAATTCATCGGCTATCCATTTGGAGTTTCCTGTTCCTGTAAAATAAAATATCATGTGTATGGAATGTTTTGTATGTCAAAATAAAGGTGAAGATAATATTCCGGGTTTATTTTATCTTTGTGGTCGAATAAAAACTTTCATTAAAATGGCATTAAAACAGATCGAATATATTCCCACCGGAGGTGTGTGTTCGCGAAAAATCCGGATAAGTGTTGAAGGGGATGTGATCGAATCGTTAACAATCGAGGGA
>JBOFCW010000079.1:0-9896 GCA_051646395.1 Bacteroidales bacterium | reverse complement strand
TTCATGATGATGTTGTGGACGAGGCGCATGAACGACGCGGACATGAATCTGTCAATCATATCTGGGATAACAAAGTTGCCGTTTTGATGGGTGATTTTTTTCTCGCCCGATGTCTGATCAAATCCAATGAAACGAATTCGCTCGAAATACAGAAAGTACTGGCATTTCTTGCCGGAGCTTTAGCTGAAGGAGAGATCGAGCAGCTTTCTAATGCAAGGGGAAGAGTGCTCTGCGAGGATGCCTATTATTCGGTTATAAAAAATAAAACAGCGTCGTTATTCGTCGCTTGCATGAAACTTGGAGCTATTTCGGTAGATGCTTCAGAAGAAGCGATTCGTGTGCTTGCTGAATATGGCGAAAAGCTGGGTATTATTTTCCAGATACGTGATGATATTTTCGATTATTATGACGGAGCGGAGATCGGCAAACCGACAGGTAATGATATCCGCGAAGGGAAGATAACGCTTCCGCTTTTATATGCTCTGATCAACGGGAGCGGAGAGGAGCACCATCGTATGATGGGATTGCTCGATAAAGAAGAGTTTTCAAAGGAGGATATCGGCGCATTGGTAAACTATGCGAAAGAAAACGGCGGAATCGAATATGCCCATGCAACGATGCGCAGACTGGCTTACGAAGCGAAAGGTTTACTGAATTACTTCCCGGAATCTGCCGAAAGGAATTCTTTTTCAGAACTCGTCGATTATGTGATTGAGCGTCGCAAATAAATAACTGAAAAAGGAAGCCGCATTTCAATACAGAAATGCGGCTTCCTTTTTTTAGTCCGGATATATCCGGATGGTATTTTCTTTTAGATAAAGAACTGAACCGGTTTTTCCATGATTTCCGTAAGCAGGTTGTTTGCCAAACGGCTTGCACCCAAACGGAACAATTCTTTATTCAACCATTCTTCACCCAATACCTCTTTAACGATGCTGTAATATTTCACTGCATCTTCCGGAGTCACGATACCACCGGCAGGCTTGAATCCTACCTTACGGCCTGTTTTTTCGTAATAAGCTTTGATTGCCTGACACATTACATAAGCTGCTTCAGGAGTTGCAGCCGGCTCCATCTTACCGGTAGACGTTTTGATAAAGTCAGCTTCCGAATACATCGAAAGGATAGAAGCCTTCATAATGTCTGATGCCGATTTAAGCGCACCTGTTTCCAGGATCACTTTCAGATGAGCGTCGCGGCAAGAAGATTTGCATTCGCTGATTGTTTCGCACATCTCGTCGTATTCGCCGGCAAGGAATTCACCAACGTTGATTACGATGTCGATTTCATTCGCTCCTGTTGCGACAGCCATCGCAACTTCAGCAACTTTGATTTCCGGGAAAGTCTGAGACGAAGGGAATCCTGCTGCCACAGCAGCGATATTCACGTCAGAAACTTCCAGATTCATACGTACGACTTCAGCGAAATTCGGATAAACGCAGATTGCTGCAACGTTTTCCATTTGCGGAAATTCAAGTTCGAAAGCGTTCACACGTTTCGTAAAGTCTGCTACGCGCTGGCGACTGTCTGTCGTGCTAAGCGTAGTCAAATCGATAATGCTCAGCAAGAATTTGTAAATCTCTTTCGTGCTGTTTTTCTCAAGGTTTTCCGCAAATATTTTTGCTACCTCGTCTTTAACCTGTTGGTCATTCAAATCGGTTTCGTATTGTTTCAAAACCAGCTTGTACTTGTCCATGTTATCCATAATTCAGTAAAGTTTGCTGTTGTCAATATGTCGTTTATTATCTCTTTCTGTCTTTTTCTCCAGATTTTTCCGGAAGGCTTCTGTCAAATCGATTCCTGTTTGGTTGGCCAGGCAAAGCAAAACCCATAAGATGTCTGCCATCTCATCACCGAGATTCTTTCCGAGGTCTTCCTTCTTGAACGATTGGTCGCCATACGTGCGAGCCATGATCCGCGCCAGTTCGCCAACCTCTTCCGTCAGGATGGTCATGTTGGTCAGTTCGCTGAAGTAACGCACTCCATAGGTTTTAATCCAGCGGTCGACCATCTCCTGAGCTTCGCTGATGGTTATCGGTTGTAAAGTTTCGTCGGTCATCTCAATCTTTGTTTTTAGTGTCGATCAGGATTGTTACCGGACCGTCGTTGATCAGTGCTACCTGCATATCTGCCCCAAACTCTCCCGTTCCGACCGTTTTGCCGGCTCCGGTTTCGACCATCTGAATGAATTGCTCATAAAGCGGAATAGCGGTTTCCGGTCTGGCCGCCCGAAAATAGGAGGGGCGGTTTCCTTTTGCGGTCGAAGCTTGCAGTGTAAACTGACTTACGATTAATATTTCGCCGTCGACATCCGTTACCGAACGATTCATGACTCCGTTTTCATCGTCAAAAATTCGAAGATTCAAAATTTTACGGGTCATCCAGTCGAGGTCTTTCTCATCATCTGCTTCTTCAAATCCTACCAGGATCATCATTCCTTGTCCGATTTCCGACTTAATGATTCCTCCGATGGTTACGGATGCTTGCAGAACACGTTGTATGACTACTCTCATGCTGATTCATTTTCTGCAAAATTAATCATTTATCCTGTATCGGATTTATTTTGTATCCGAATCGAGAGCCGATTTTAATACTTTAGCTTTTGCTGATCCGATTACCGCTGCGATCTGTTCTGCGGATGCTTCCCGTAATTTCTTCACGCTTTTGAATTCTTTCAGCAGCATTGTTTTTGTTTTTTCGCCGATCCCTTTGATATTATCCAGCTCCGAAGCGACTTGTCGTTTGCTTCTTTTGTCCCGATGGAAGGTGATGGCAAAACGGTGTACCTCGTTTTGTATCTGTTCTAATAAACGGAATAAGGGGGTATGTTGTTTAATTCCGATCACTTTCGGCGGAAATCCGTAAAGCAGTTCGGCGGTTCGATGGCGGCGATCTTTTGCCAATCCTGCGATCGGGATATCCAGATGCAGTTCATCTTCCACTACCTGACGAACTACCTCCATCTGACCTTTACCACCATCTGTGATAATCAGATCGGGCAGGGGAAGAGCCTCGTCGATCGCTCTTTTGTAACGGCGTCTGACCACCTCTTTCATCGATGCGTAATCGTCGGGGCCTTCTACCGTCTTTATGTTGTATTTGCGGTAATCTTTTTTCGACGGTGTCCCGTTGCGAAATACCACACAAGCAGCGACTGCATCCGTGCCCGATATATTCGAGTTGTCATAACACTCGATTTGAAGCGGCGGTTTCGGCAATCCCAGTTCGGTTTGGATCTCTTTCAACAGACGCATGCTCCGTTGTTCGGGATTCAGTTTTTCCGACTGTTTGAGCTTGTCGATTTGATATTGTTTCAGGTTTTTGTCAGAAAGATCGAGAAGTTTCTTTTTATCGCCGCGTTGCGGTACGGTGAATGAGATTCCGTTTAGCTCCATTTCCGGAATGAAGGGGACGATGACTTCGCGGGCCGGACTGTTGAATCGTTCGCGCATTTCGGCGATGCCCAGCGCAAGGATCTCCTCTTTCGGATCATCGATGCGGCGTTTGTATTCGAATGTATAGGATTGAACAATCGCTCCTTTGACGATATGGAAATAGTTGATGTATGCCGAATTCTCCTCTTCGGCATAGGAATATACGTCGAGGTTTGTCAATACCGGTTGCACGATCATCGTCTTATTCCGGTAATTTTCGATCATCAGGTATTTGTGCTTTACTTGTTCTGCTTCCTCAAATTTTAGTTTTCCGGACAAACGCATCATTTCCTGATAAAGGTAATCACTCAGCTCGGACGTGTTTCCCCGTAAGATCTGCTTGATTTCGACGATGTCTTTGTTGTATTCCTCTTCTGTCTGGAATCCCTGACACGGACCTTTGCAATTCTTGATGTGGTATTGCAGGCAAACCTTGTAGTCGCCTTTCTGAATCATCGGCGGTGCCAGGTTGAGAGAGCAGGTCCGGACTTTGTGTATTTCGCGGAAGAGTTCCAGAAGTGTGTATACCATCTTTACATTCGTATAGGGACCGAAGTAGGAGGATCCGTCTTTCACTACCTTCCGTGTCATGAATACACGGGGGAACGGTTCGTTCTTGATGCAGATCCACGGATAGGTCTTGTCGTCTTTCAGCAATACATTGTATCGGGGCTGATGCGCTTTGATCATGTAGTTCTCGAGCTTCAGTGCATCTTCTTCCGTATTCACCACGATGTATTTCAGGTCATGGATATTTCTGACCAGCCTGTTCGTACGGGTTGAATCATGCACCTTATTGAAATAGGAACTTACGCGTCGTTTCAGATTCTTGGCTTTTCCGATATAGATGATCTCACCTTCAGTGTCGAAATACTGATAGACACCGGGCGTATCGGGCATGATGGATATCTTCTCTTTCAGATGATCCATCCGCGGATTCTTTATGACAGGTTTCTTTATCACGTTCACTCTGTTTATGCCCAAAAAAAGGGAGCCGACAACACCTATCGGTCATCACCTCCCTTTCCTCGTTTATTCACTGCAACCGGTTTTTGAACCGGCCGGTTATTTAATATTTGATCAGCGATTCCACTTCAAGACCTTCCGGAAACAATTTGCGACCTTCAAGATCTTCCAGTTCCACGATGAAGTTGATGTAGATTTTCTTTACGTTAAAACGTTTTACCAGTTCGTAGGCTGCAAACATCGTACCTCCTGTAGCAAGCAGGTCGTCGTGGATCAATACAACATCATCTTCCGTTAATGCGTCACGGTGAATTTCGATCGTATCCAATCCGTACTCTTTTTCATAACTTGCCTGGAATGTATCCGCGGGAAGTTTTCCCGGTTTACGAAGAGTAACAAAGCCGGCTCCCAGATTGTTCGCCATCACAGGACCCATGATAAATCCTCTTGATTCGATCCCCACCACTTTCGTGATCCCTTTTCCCATGTAGCTTTCGCTCATCAGCGAAGACAAATCACTTAAACATTTCGGGTCTTTAAATACCGTAGTCAGATCGCGGAATAGAATTCCCTTTTTCGGAAAGTCCGGAACTACACGGATTTTGTCTTTAATAGCTTGGATGCCCATAGTTTCTTTATTGATTAATTGATACTATTTGTATTTGCTTAAAGTAAAACTTTGTAGTGTTTCACGTGAAACATCGTAAAGCTGAACTTTAAATTGTTCTCCTTTCTCCTGAAAACCAGTAATGTAAAATTTGGTTGAAGCGGAGGGAAGGATAGGAAGTGTTTATCTGCCTAACAAAACTAATAAAATATTTATATCGCTTGGCGAAATTCCGGGAATTCGTGACGCCTGTCCGATGGTTTCCGGATCAATCTTCGCAAGCTTCTGTCTGGCTTCTGTAGAGAGCGCGCGGATCGTGTCGTAATCGAATTTTCCTTTGATGGTAATGTTCTCCAGACGTGCGATTTTTTCGGCGATCATTCTTTCTCTTTCGATATAGCCTTCGTATTTCATCATGATCTCTGCTGCTTCAATGATCTCTTCTTTCCGATTCGGAATCTGATCGAATTCTTTCTGAAGCGCGGGGATAAATGTGGCGATTTGCTCAAGACTCAGTTGTGGCCTAACTACCAGATTGTAGAGTTTGCAACCTTCACGAAGGGGAGCAGTGCCCAGCTTTTCGAGCGCTTCGTTTACATAGGCAGGGCGCACGGAATATTCGCGGCAGAATTTGATAATACGGTCGCGGTGTTCTTTTTTCTCTACCAGCAAATCGTAACGTTCGCGTGTTGCCAGTCCCAGTTCATATGCCTTTTCTGTCAGACGCATGTCTGCGTCATCCTGGCGAAGCAAGATCCGGTATTCGGCACGCGATGTAAACATGCGGTAAGGTTCGTCGACGCCTTTCGTCACCAGGTCGTCGATAAGCACTCCGATATAAGCTTCGTCGCGGCCCAGTATGAATGGCTCTTTTCCTGTCACCAAGAGATGAGCGTTGATACCGGCCATCAGTCCCTGGCCACCTGCTTCTTCATAGCCGGTTGTTCCGTTGACCTGTCCTGCAAAGAACAAACCTTTCAGGGCTTTTGTTTCGAGGGAATGCTTTAATTGGGTAGGGTCGAAATAATCGTATTCGATCGCGTATCCCGGACGGTAAATCCTTACATCGCGCAAAGCCGGAATCTGTTTCAAAGCCTCCAGCTGAATTTCAAGTGGAAGAGAAGATGAAAATCCGTTCAGATAATATTCCTGAGTGGTCTCTCCTTCGGGTTCAAGAAACAGTTGATGGCGGGTTTTGTCGGGGAAGGTGACGATCTTTGTTTCGATACTCGGACAATAACGGGGACCGATACTTTGAATCTGTCCGTTGTAGAGCGGCGAGTCGGGTAGCCCGCGGCGCAAAGTCTCATGTACCTCCTCGTTGGTGTAGATCATCCAGCAAGGTTGTTGTTCGAGCTTTTCAACCGGATTGTCCAGGTATGAGAATTTATGAAAGTCATGATCCCCTTCATGTTTCTCGGCAAGCGAGAAGTCAACGCTGCGGCCGTCGATACGGACAGGCGTTCCGGTTTTCATGCGTCCCACCTCGATGCCAGCCTCGCGAAGCTGATCGGAGAGTCCGTAAGACGCAGGTTCGGCGATGCGTCCACCTGCTATCTGGGTGCGTCCGATGTGCATCAGTCCGTTCATGAACGTTCCCGAAGTAAGGATAACCGCTTTGGCGCGAAACTCCACCTGCATACCTGTTACGACACCCGTTACGACGCCATCTTCAATGATGAGCCTCTGTACGGTATCTTGCCAGATCTCTAGGTTGGGCGTGTTTTCAACGATGCCACGCCATACATCGATAAACTTGGCACGGTCTGCCTGCGAGCGGGGACTCCACATCGCCGGTCCTTTCGAGCGGTTCAGCATGCGGAACTGAATCGACGTGCGGTCGGTGACGATACCCATCTGTCCGCCCAACGCATCGATTTCCCTTACGATCTGACCTTTGGCAATACCGCCGACGGCAGGGTTGCAGCTCATCTGTCCGATCTTATTCATGTCCATGGTGATCAGACATGTTTTCGAACCCAGATTAGCCGCGGCACAAGCTGCCTCACATCCGGCATGCCCTGCACCTACCACAATTACGTCGTATATAAAATCCATTGTTATTTATTAGTTAATTTTTTCCGGGTGCAAAGATATAATAACTTTCAATGACTTACCTGTTTCTGAACACTAAGGCAATTTAAAAATCGTCTTATTCTGTGCGGGGTAAGGCCGGAATGTAAAAACGGAAAGAGAATGCCCTCTGACATTCTCTTTCCGTTTCATATAGGATTTCTTTTTTTACATTCCGATTAGGGTCAGCGCCTTGTTTTCGTTTTCGATCATATTGGCACGTTGCTCAGGGCTTTGGTCGTCGATACCGCACAGGTGAAGGATTCCGTGAATGATTACCCGGTGGAGTTCTTTATCGAATGATTGTTCGAATTGTTCGGCATTACTCTTTACCGTATCCACGCTGATGAACAGGTCTCCTCCGATTTTATCTCCCTCGGTATAATCGAACGTGATGATGTCCGTATAATAATCGTGTTGCAGATATTGCTTGTTTACTTCCAGAATCTTGGCGTCGTCGCAGAAGATATAAGAAACGTCGCCGATTTTTTTACCGTATCCGGCAGCTACCGCTTTGATCCATTCTTTGGTTTCGGTCTTTTTGAAAGCCGGCATTTCCGTTTGCTCGGCATAAAAATTGATTGCCATATCCGTACTGTTTTAAAGGATTGTTTGGTTATTCAAAGTTAGCCAAAAAACAAATAGGCGGCGAAAATGGCGGCTATAATTCCGATCAGGTCGGCAAATAATCCCACTCCGGCGGCATACCGTGTTTTGCTGATACCGACACTTCCGAAATAAACGGCCAGGATATAGAATGTGGTGTCGGTAGCTCCCTGTATGGTAGATGCTACCCGCGCTACAAATGAATCGACCCCGAAGGTGTTGATCGTATCGACCATCATGCCCCGCGCACCGCTACCGCTGAGCGGTTTCATGAATGCGGTAGGAAGAGCTTCCACAAAATCGGTCGGCAAACCGGCAAAGGCAAACAGAGCTGCAAACGTATCTGTCAGATAGGTCATCGCTCCCGAAGCGCGGAACACGGCGATTCCGACCAGCATGGCAACCAGATACGGAATAATCATGACGGAGGTTTTGAATCCCTCTTTCGCCCCTTCGATGAACGTGTCGAATACATTGATCTTTTTGATGACACCCGCTGTAATGAATCCGGTGATGATCGTAAACAGCAGAGCGTTGGAAACGAAAGAAGAATAGAGAGAGATGTTCTCCTGACTCATTCCGTTGAAAAGCCAGATGATGCTGCCGATCAGCAGACACAGTCCGCCCAGAGTTCCCAGAATCACTTTGTCGAATAAATTGATTTTTTGGCGGATGCAGCAAATGATAATTCCGGCTAAAGTCGAAAAGAATGTTGCGATCAGGATGGGAAGAAATACATCCGACGGATTGCCGGCTCCCAGTTGTGCGCGATACATCATCACGCTGATCGGAACGAGTGTGAGCCCGGAAGTATTCAGCACCAGAAACATGATCATCGGGTCGGATGCGGTGTTTTTATCCTTGTTGATCTCCTGCATCTCCTGCATCGCTTTCAGTCCGAGTGGTGTGGCCGCATTGTCAAGTCCGAGCATGTTGGCAGATAGGTTCATGAAGATTGATCCCATCGCCGGATGACCTTTGGGGATTCCGGGGAAAAGACGACTGAATAACGGACTGACGATGCGAGAGAAAAAACGGATCACGCCTCCTTTTTCGCCCACCTTCATCAATCCCAACCATAAGGATAGTACACCGGTAAGTCCGAGCGATATTTCGAAGGCGGTTTTAGCTGAAGAAAAGGTTGCGCTGATCACCTCGTTCCAAACGCCAAGATTCCCCATAAACAAGGTTTGTAAGACAACCAAAAGGAATGCGATCAGAAAAAAAGCGACCCAGATATAATTCAATACCATAGTTATAAATGTGATGTCGTGTTAATCAGGTTAAAAATAAATATTTAGTTTTGGCTCTGAAAGCTATAATTAATAAATCTTATAATAAGGAATGAGAAAAGAGATCACAGCCGGCGACGTACGCGAGGCGATGTCGTTGCTGGCCAATGAAGAACAGGCCCGACATCTGTCCCGTTTTTTTAAAACCGGAAAAGGTCAGTATGGCGAGGGGGATATTTTCTGGGGAATCCGTGTGCCACAAACGCGGGCAGTGGTAAAGGAATCGCACGATATTCCATTGGCGGAGGCTGTCAGACTGCTCCATGATCCGGTGCATGAAATCCGGTTGTGTGGTTTTTTATTGCTGGTGGAGAAATTCAGACGCGCAAAAAAAGATCCGGTCCTGCAGGAAATGATCGTGAATACTTATCTTGAGAATGCCCGTTATGCCAACAACTGGGATCTTGTTGATTTGTCAGCGCCGAAGATTCTGGGTGAATGGCTGAAAGATAAAGACAAGCATGTATTGTATGAATTGGTTGCGAGTAAAAATCTCTGGGAGCAGCGCATCGCAATCGTGACTACCTGGATGTTGATCCGTTATGATCAATATGAAGATACGCTGCGACTGGCTGAAATCCTGATGGATCATCCCCATGACCTGATTCGTAAAGCAACCGGGTGGATGCTGCGCGAGGTCGGAAAACGTGACCGGGAGCTGCTACTCGGATTTCTGGATCGGTATGCGACGCATCTTTCGCGTGTTTCGCTCCGTTACGCGATCGAGCATTTGCCTGAAGATGTAAGACAGGAATATCTGGGTAGAAAATAAAGAATCAGGGAATCGGTTGTTTCTTCTTATTTCCGGCCAAAGTCGGCAGGAATCTCTCCCCATTCTTTGGTGTTCCACTTATATACCGGAGTAGTCCAGGTATTTGCCCGAAGCCAGGCTTCGGCACGTTCTACCAATTCGAATAT
>JBOFCW010000067.1:0-4233 GCA_051646395.1 Bacteroidales bacterium | reverse complement strand
CATATAGCTGCAATGTATTGTTTATTCGTGTTGTATTTTTGAATTAACTCCTTCAAAGGTAAGAATGAAAGTAAGTTGTTAGTTCCCGGCATTCCTCCAGGTAAAATGAGCATCTTCCCATTGGAAAAGTCTGTATTTGTAAACAAACCATCTGCTTCTATGGTAATATGATGTGCACCGGTAACCTTTTTTTGATCGGTAATAGAGATGGTAGTTACATTAATATCGGCTCTTCGAAGCATGTCGATTACAGAAATTGCTTCAATTTCTTCGAACCCTTCGGCAAGAAAAAGATACACTTGTTTCATAATCATAAAGTAATGTTGATCGTTTATAAAAAACTCAGATTCTACATTAGTAAAATCTGAGTGGGATTATTCAAGGAATATAGAGGTATTGTCAACTTATTGTGAATTCGCATCGTTGCTGCAACACTCGTTTCCTCCTTTTTCTTTTTGCGTCTTGCAAAAGTCGGTCGGCATCGGTTTTAGTTCATCCTCCTTCTCTCCCGAAAGATAATTAAAAAACGGGAACATGCTATCTTTTTTCTTATCCATCCCAAATTCTTCATTAATTTCCTCTGCAATCATTTTTTCAAAAACAGCCTGTTCTTCCTCAAGATATTTTGCATATGAAAGATTTGAAGCGGACTGACCTAATACATTCAGAATAGAATTATTAACAATTTCTTTGGGTTTAAGATAAAGATTATGTTCTATCAGACGCCTTTCGGCATCGAATTCCTCTTTCGAGACAGACCATGGTTTTTCCCAGTTATAAAGGAATTTTAATCTCCAATAACCGTCCCATGGTATATTTACAAGGAAAAATGCTTTCGTTTTGCGAATGATTTCAAGATTATATGACGATTCTTCAGGAGAAAGTCTGTTTGTAGCTGTCATCATATCTATCAGATAACAACTACCCCACAAAACTGAAGCCGCATATTCGTATGTGTCCAGGAATTCCGGATCGAGTAATGAAGTAACATAATCTCTGAATGAATTTTCATCCAAAAGGAGCATATCTGGCATCCTTTCTGGAGCGTTACGCGTGATATAATCACAAATTGCATCAATGATATTCTCCGCAGTGATGGAGGGAATATACCAGAAAGGTGCACGACTTAGAAACTCATTGCGAATTGTACATAGTTCGAGGTTGTCAGTGCAGGGTTCAACAGCAACAAGATAACTTTCCAACAGCTCCTGGTCTTCTTCATCCAGATGGGTATCTGTGGTCAGAACATCAGTAACCAGTTGATTCATCATTTCAACATATCCATAAGAGTCCAGTACATCGAGCAGGTGAACGAATAAAAGAAAATCCTCTTCGGGAGCAATTGCAAGCTCTCTCATATAGAAATCCACTTTTACAGGGTCTTCTTTGAAAAGATGATAGTAGATTAATTCTGGAAGAAGAAGAAACATCGAATCCTGATAAATTTCCGGCTGATGATCGCGCAGTACCAAAACTAACTGTTCTGCTTTTGCAAACTCTTTTTCTTCGAAAAGTGTATCAGCCAGAAGTTCAATAGTCATCATAATATCATAATTCTCATACAATTCTTCCGGTAAATCTGTTGTAAATACCCCCAGGGCTACATCAAACAAATCTATAGGGTTCTGCTGCTGACAGTCCCTGACGAATTCAAGTGCATTCATATGGTGGACAGGATTTGGTTACTTTATCCTATAACAATAAAATCGAATAGATAGTTTTTGCTATGATAATTTTTGTTTATAATAATCACTATTCGAAATAAATGATTCATAAACGAAATGTTCATAATTCCGATATAATTGCAATGTATAATATACTGTGCGTAAATGAAACATTAATTTAATAAAAAGGTGTAATAAAAAAGCATTTTCTTATTTGAAAAAATATTTTAATTGATAAATTTGCTTCGAGCTTTGAATCTCACTTAATTTCAGTGCCGGAAATTCATCATTCCATCACATGCTAATTATAAAATAGTTATCTAAACCCGGAAGAACTGTTATTCCATACTGTTGTCAGAAATTTCTGATAACAGGTAGGAATATTGCGTATACTTTAAGATCATAAGAACATCCAATCTTTAAGAGTACAAATCCAATTGAAAAACAAACTTCCTAAAGGGAGTAAACTTTATCACTTTTATATTTTTTTACCATGGCTAAGAACATTTCAAGAAGACACTTTTTAAGGACTGGCACATTAGCTGCTGCCGGACTTTCAATTGTTCCCAATGTTGTTTTGGGGAAGAGTTTCGGTCACACCGCACCCAGTGATCGTTTAAATATTGCCGGTATCGGTGTAGGTGGACGTGGGGCCGGCGTGCTTAAAGAATTCCCTGCAGATAATATCGTGGCATTATGCGATGTAGACTGGGGGTATGCAGGAAATACGTTTAAAAAGTATCCAAAAGCACAAAAATTTCGTGATTTTCGACAGATGTATGATCAAATTGGTGATTCGATCGACGCCGTGATGATTGCTACATCAGACCATACTCATGCCGTGATTGCAGCTCAGGCAATCGAAATGGGAAAACACGTTTACTGTGAAAAACCGCTTACTCATACGGTTTATGAATCACGTTTACTAACCAAACTGGCAGATAAACATAATATTGCAACACAGATGGGAAATCAGGGAGCATCTGGTGATGGTGTTCGTAAAACATGTGAGGCTGTGTGGTCAGGTATGATCGGAGAGGTGACCAAAGTGGAGGCGTTTACGGATCGTCCGATTTGGCCACAGGGTCTTCCTCGTCCGACCCGGGTTGAGCGTTCTCCCAAAGATCTGGATTGGGATCTGTTTTTAGGCCCTGCTCCGAGCCGTCCTTTCAATTCTATTTATACTCCTTGGAACTGGCGTGGATGGTGGGATTTCGGAACCGGTGCATTAGGTGATATGGCTTGTCATATCCTGCAGCCTGTAGTAAAGGCTTTGAATCTCAAATATCCGACACAGGTAGAAGGTAGCTCGACTGTCCTTCTGACAGATTGTGCGCCGAATGCAGAACGTGTTCGTTATATTTTCCCGGCACGCGACAATATGGCTAAAGTTGCTATGCCTGAAGTGGAAGTGATCTGGTATGATGGCGGATTGATGCCTGATTATCCGAAAGGCTGGCCTGCAGGTAAAAGCATGAATAATTCCGGTGGTGGCGCTATTTTCTATGGAACAAAAGATATCCTTGTATGCGGATGTTATGGAAAAGACCCATGGTTGATTTCGGGTCGTGAAATTCCGGAACCAAAAAGTACGCGAGCTATCACGGATGGTCATTACATGGATTTTGTAAATGCATGTAAAGAGTCGCCTGCATCTCGCCGCATTACAGCGTCTAACTTTGATGAAGCGGGTATTTTGAATGAAATGGTCGTGATGGGAGTTTTAGGAGTTCGTTTGCAAGGACTGAATCGCCCTCTCGATTGGAATGGAGAAGCGATGGAATTTACCAATATCAAGGATGATGACATGATCCGGATTATGAAAGAAGATGGTTTCAGTATTAAAGATGGCCATCCGACCTTCAATAAGATATATACAGATCCGATCAATGCAAAAGAATTTGCCGCAGAATTGATCAAGCATAATTATCGGGAAGGATACAGATTGCCTGAAATGCCAGCATAATCAGGTCATCAAGATAGAAAGAATTAAAACACAAGATATGAGAAAATCAATTTTATTTGTCAGCTCAGTACTGTCAATGTCTGCCGTTTGCAGTTGTGGAAACGGAGAAAAGAAAAATTCCGACAATACGACAGCTCAGGTCGAAGCTTCTGCTGAGGCAGCGCCAGATGAAGATGTCATCGTATTATTCGACGGTGAAACGTTCAATGGATGGAGAGGATATAATCGTCAGGATATTCCTTCTGCCTGGACAATCGAAGACGGTTGTATCAAAATAAACGGCTCGGGAATGGGTGAAGCCGGAGCTAAAGATGGGGGTGACATTATTTTCGATCAGAAATTCGGGAATTTTGAATTGACCTTTGACTGGAAAGTAGACAAAGGTTCTAACTCAGGTATATTCTATATGGCACAGGAAGTGCCGGATAAACCGATTTATTACTCTGCTCCCGAATATCAGGTTCTTGATAACCAGTATCATCCTGATGCGAAATTAGGTAAAGATGGAAACCGTTGTTCTGCATCTTTGTATGACATGATTCCGGCAAAACCACAGAACTCCAAATCTCATGGAGAATGGAATACTGGGAAAATTTTGGTTTA